>NZ_JANQDA010000004.1:0-96525 GCF_024723655.1 Campylobacter sp. RM5063
ATATAGAGGAAAATATAGAGGAAAATATAGAGGAAAATATAGAGGAAAATATAGAGGAAAATATAGAGGAAAATATAGAGGAAAATATAGAGGAAAATATAGAGGAAAATATAGAGGAAAATATAGAGGAAAATATGAGCGAAATTTTAGACGATACACAAGATGAGTTTGCAAATTTAAATGAAAATGATATTATGTTGGCTTTAGGCGAAGAGCTTGCTCCAGCTATTGTAGAAAAGAAAGAAGAAAATAGATTAAGCACTCAAGAAAAAATAGAAAATTTACAAGAAGATGAAATGGTAAATGAGCTTAGTAAGAGTATAGCTCAAACCATTACTTCAAGTATTACTGATGATACTTTAAAGGCAGCCTTGAAAGGTATGAAGATGAATATAAACATCAATATAAGCTTTGATGAGGATAAACATTGAGCGGTCAAATTTTAATTATTTCAGGGCCAAGTGGAGCAGGTAAGAGTACCTTGCTTCAAAAACTTTTTAAAGAAAAAGATAATATTTATTTTTCTATTTCTAGTACAACAAGAGCTCCTAGAGAAAATGAAAAAAATGGAGTAGATTATTTTTTTATCAGTGAAGAAGAATTTAAACAAGGTATAGAAAAAGGTGATTTTTTAGAATGGGCTTTAGTGCATAAAAATTACTATGGTACATCGTTAATTCCTGTAAAAAAAGCATTGCAAGAGGGTAAAAGTGTCATTTTTGATATAGATGTGCAAGGCTTTTGCATAGCTAAAGAAAAAATGCCTAATTATATTACTTCTGTATTTATCACAACTAAAGATAAAAAAGAACTTGAAAAAAGATTGCTTAAGCGAAATACTGATAAAATAGAAGATATTAGCAAAAGATTAGAAAATGCTAGTGATGAAATGGCTTATTTGGATCGATATGATTTTTTAATCATCAATGATGATCTTGAAAAAAGTTATAGGGAGTTAGAAGCAGTTTTTGAAGCTTCAAAATTAAAAAGTACAAAACATGATTTAAAACAAATTCAAATTCAATGGAATAAAGGAGAATAAAATGCATATGCCAAGTGGAACCCAATGGTTAATCATATTACTTATTGTAGTATTACTTTTTGGTGCTAAAAAAATTCCAGAGCTTGCTAAAGGTTTAGGAAAAGGTATTAAAACTTTTAAAGATGAAATGAATACTGATGATGATAAAAAAATCGTTCAAGAAGATGCACAAAAAATTGAAAAAATCAACGAGAAAGATGTGCTGGTAAAAGAAAATAATGAAGAAACAAAAAAAGCTTAAGGCGATACGTTGAAAACTTTAGTTTATAAAGAAATTAAAGAGAAACTAGGAAGAGATTTTATCTTAGAAAATCCTAAAAATAAAAATCTAGCCCATTTTGCTACACCTTTGGCTTTTTCTTTAGCTAAAGAATTAAGGCAAAACCCTGTAATAATTGCTAATGATATTGTTGCTAAGTTAAAAGATTGTGATTGTTTTGAAAGTGTAGAGGCTTTAAATGGTTATGTAAATTTTAAGCTTTCAAAGGCTTTTTTAAATTCTTTGGCTACGCAAGCTTTGGGTGATAGTGAAAGTTTTGCAAAAGATGAAAAAAAAGAGCAGAGTTTTTTACTTGAATATGTTAGTGCAAATCCAACAGGACCTTTACACATAGGGCATGCTAGAGGGGCTATTTTTGGTGATACTTTAACTAGGGTTGCTAGACATTTAGGATATAAATTTGATACAGAATATTATGTTAATGATGCGGGTAATCAAATTTATCTTTTAGGTCTTTCTATATTGCTTGCAGTAAAAGAGCATTGTTTAAAAGAGCAAGTTCGATATCCTGATGAGTATTATAAAGGTGAATATATCATAGATGTGGCAAAAGAGGCTTTTGCTGAATTTGAAAAAGATTTTTTTATAGAAGGAAATATTCCACAATTAGCGCTTTGGGCTAAGGATAAAATGCTAAAAATTATTAAGCAAAATTTAGCCGATGCTAAGATATTTATTGATACTTATGTGAGTGAAACAAGCTATTATAGTGAATTAGAAAATACTTTAAAAGCCTTAAAAGAGCATGGTGGTACTTATGAGCAAGATGGTAAAATATGGCTTGCATCAAGTGCTAAAGGTGATGAAAAAGATCGTGTGATTATTAAAGATGATGGAAAAGGAACTTATTTAGCTGCTGATATAGTTTATCATAAAGATAAAATGAGTCGTGGTTATGATAAGTGTATCAATATATGGGGAGCTGATCATCACGGCTATATAGCTAGAATGAAAGCTGCTATGGAATTTTTAGGTCATGATAGTCAAAATCTTGAAATTATCTTAGCACAAATGGTTTCACTCTTAAAAAATGGCGAGCCTTATAAGATGAGCAAAAGAGCAGGAAATTTCATTTTAATGGGCGATGTTTTAGAAGAACTTGGTAGTGATGTGCTAAGATATATTTTTATCAGTAAAAAATGTGATACGCATTTGGAATTTGATGTAGATGAGTTTAAAAAAGAAGATAGCTCTAATCCTGTGTATTATATTAATTATGCTCATGCGAGAATTCATCAAGTATTTGCCAAAGCAGGTAAGAGTGTAAATGATGTTATATATGCTAAATTTGAGAGTTTAAATGAAGATGGTATGAATCTTTTGTTTGAAAGCTTAAATTTAAAAGCAGTACTTAATGATGCATTCGAATCAAGAGCCTTGCAAAAAATTCCTGATTATTTAAAAAATTTAGCCTCTTTATTTCATAAATTTTATAATGAAAATAAAGTTGTTGGCTCAAGCAATGAAGATGAGCTTTTAAAACTTTTTGCTATATGTGCCTTGAGTATTAAAACAGCTTTTGCGCTTATGGGAATAGAGGCAAAGAATAAAATGAATCACGATTAATTTTGATCGTGATTTTTGCTTTTTTTAATACTTCTTGTCATCATAAAGCTTTGTTCAAAAAATAAAAGCAAGGTTATGCTTACTCCTACTGCTAGAGCTAATGTTACCGAAAGTGTTGTAAAGAAATAATCAAAAAAATGAATCAAAAAATTAGTTTTTTCGCCAATATCCTCTGAGCGTATAAAAGAAATCAAATACAATATAGCTTTGTATGCGTAAATTCCGGGTATCATAGGGATAAGAGCGGGAAAAGCTATAATTTCAGCAGGTGTTTTAAAAATCTTAGCTAAAAACAAACCAAGACAGCCTATACTAAAAGAAGCTATAAAGGTTGCAATAGCCAAGGTTTGAAAGCCAAAATAGCCCATTAGAGTAAAACGCATACCATGAGCTATAGCGGCTAATATGGCTGAAAGTATGAGTGTTTTAAAGGGTGGATTACACACATAAGCAAAACCAAATCCTGTTAAAGCTGCAAAAAACATATCCCAAAGTATAGAAGAATAATCAATCATCTTAAAATTCCAAAGTCACTAATGCTAAGAGTGGTATAAATTCCAATAGCAATACAACATACCAATATCGCCACACTAATAATACGACTAAAACCCATAAGTATGTGATCTTTTAAAATATCTATAATTGAGTTTATAAAATAAACTCCAGGTATTAAATACAAGATACTAGAACCCAAAGCAATATTTGCTTCTTGTATAAGCTTTAAATCCACTCCAAAAAACACAATAAAAGAAGATAAAAAAGAGCAAAAAATATATTGAATTCTTAAATCAATTTTTATTCTAGTGAGTAAAACTCTCAAACTAAAACCCACCAAAGTAGCTAAAAATACAAATAAACATCCATAAAAATCTCCCCCAAATAGCTTACAAAAGGCCGAATTTGCTGCTGAAACTAAAAATAAATTAGCTAAAAAAGGATTTCTTTTGGTTTGTTTGAGTTTTAAAAGAGAAATTTTGGCTTCTTCTAGATTATATTTATGATCATGAATTTGCCAACTTAATGCACTAAGTTCTAAAATAAGTTTAAAATTAATATGATTGTGTTTGTTAGGTATGATGTAGGTTCTTTGTATAGAGTTATCATCTTTATCAAAAATATTTAGCGTAGTATGATGAAAGAAAAAATTCATATTAATTTCATAACCATACGCATTAGCTATCCTTCCAACACATTTTGCTACTCTTGCTGTGTAAGTTCCTGCACTTAGAAAAACGCTAATATATTCGATTAAAAAATTAGTTAAATTTTGAATTGATGGTTTTTGCATAAATATTCTTTAAAATAGTTTTTAAAGATTTTATCAAAATTAAAATATAAAATCTTATAAATTTAAAATATTTTTGTAAAAATATTAAAAATATATGCACTAGGTAATTTAAGGAAGTTAAAAAAATTAAGTGCGATTTTTCTTTTTTTGTATATAAATATAAATAGCTAAAAGCATACTTATAAAAATAATACAAGCAATAATAACAAAATGTAGATATTCTTTAAGTAAGTCTTCATTTTTACCTAAAATATAACCTAATATAAGTAAAATCAAACACCAAATTCCAGCTCCCAAACTAGTATAAAATATAAATTTTTTCAAATTCATTCTTGCAAGTCCAGCAGGTAAAGAAATGTATTGACGCAATCCAGGGATTAATCTACCACTAAATGTTGATATTTCACCATGTTTATTGAAAAAGGCTTCAAACTGAGCAAATTTTGTTTCATTAACTCCAAAATATTTACATATTTTTAAAATAACATTACGCCCTAAAAAATAACATAAGTAATAATTTAATAAAGCACCCAAAAGAGCTCCAAAAGTCCCACAAAGTAGACATAGCCAAAAGTTAAGTTCGTTTTGATGGGCTAAATATCCAGCAGGTATCATGACTACTTCACTAGGAAAAGGAAAAAAGGAGCTTTCTATAAACATAAGAAAGATAATCCCCCAATAACCCCAATCTTTTGCAAGAGTAAGTAAAAAATCTATAATATCACCAAGCATAAACACCCTTTAATTTTTTAAACTAATGATATAAATTTAGTTTTAATGTTTTAAAAATATAGCATGGCTTTTGCACAAATGGCTATTAAAATGCATAAAATCAATGCAATCAAGTGAGATTTTAAAGGATCTTTTCTTTTTAAAATTTTTATAAAAAACAAAGAATAACAAGTTAAAGCTAACATTGTTATTAGTAGCAAAAGCTTGATAAATAAAAATACTCCAAAATTGCTTGCAAAAAAATCCCAAAAAGAATTAAATTCATAAAAACTTAAAAGATAAAAACCACTCAATAAAAGTAAGATAAAAATACTAGCAAAAATAAAAATACTTGACTTGGTATAGGCTTTTTTAATTTTATCGCAATCTTCTTTGCTTTCGTGTTTATAAGCAAAGCAATAAACACAAACATCAAAAAATACATAGGCTATAAAAAATATAGCACAGATAAGATGAATACAAATAAAAATAAAATGCATAACTAATCTCCTTAAAAAATCATAGCACAATTTTAAGGAGATGTAAAATTAAAGTTTTTCTAAAATTTGGATAGTTTTGATTTTATCTCCTGCTCTAATGCTATCTAGTACTTCTAAACTTTCTTTGTCTTCAGGATTGATTTGTCCAAAGATAGTATGCACTCCATCTAAATGAGGTTGTGGGCTGTGACAAATAAAAAATTGTGAACCACCTGTATCTCTACCAGCATGAGCCATAGATAAGCTACCTCTTAAGTGCTTGTGTTTTTGATCGTCACATTCACATTCTATCTCATAACCAGGGCCACCTGAACCTATACCATAAGGGCAGCCACCTTGTATTACAAAATTTGGAATCACGCGGTGAAAAACAAGCTCATCATAAAAACCTTCATTGGCTAAGTTGGCAAAATTACACACAGTTTGTGGCGCTTCATCGGGAAATAATTCTAATTTCATATCACTTTTTTCGGTGCTAATGATAGCAAAATTGTATTTTTTTGCATCTTTTATGTCGATTTTTTTAAGCATTTTTTGCTCCTATTCTATGTTGGTATAAACTGCTTGTACATCATCATCATCTTCTAATTTATCAAGCAATTTTTCAATATCAAGAAGTTGCTCTTCGCTAAAGCTTACGGGGTTATTAGCAAGATATTCAAGTCCTGCTTTTTTAAGCACTAAGCCTTTTTTTTCTATGGCATTACTAAGCTCACCAAAAGCAGTGTAATCACCTATAATTAGTAATTCTTCTTTATTTTGTTCAAGTTCTTCAAGTCCTGCATCAATGAGTTCAAGTTCAAGTTCTTCTAGATCTCCATCATATTTTTCAAGATGAAAAACAGCTTTATGTGAAAACATAAAAGTTAAAGAGCCATTTTGTAAAATTTCTCCACCATTTTTGCTAAAAATTGCTTTTACATTAGCCACTGTGCGTGTAGGATTATCACTCATACACTCAACAATGATTAAAGCTCCATGTGCTGCTTTTCCCTCATAGTGGATATTTTTAATATCAGCACTATCTTTTCCACTTGCTCTTTTAATAGCTGCATCGATATTGTCTTTTGGCATATTATTAGCTTTTGCAGTAGCTATGGCACTACGAAGCTTTGGATTCATATCAGGATCAGCTCCGCCTTCTTTTGCTGCTACTTGTATAGCCTTTGCAAGTTTTGGAAAAAGTTTGCTCATTTTATCCCATCTTGCTTCTTTAGAGGCTCTGCGATATTCAAACGCTCTTCCCATAAATTCTCTCTTTCTTATATTGTTTTAAAGTTAAAAGTATAAACTAAGAAGTCTAAATTTGATTTTAAAGGAGCAAAAGAGTGATCAGAAAAGCTAGGAAAGATGATGTTAAAAAATGCATACAATTGCTTGCTTTGGCAATGGATCATTTTATATATAAACTTAGTGGCTATAATGATCATCAAAAAGCCATAGAGGTTTTAGAAAATTTCTTCACTCAAGAAAATAATCGTTTAAGCTATGAAAATATATATGTTTATGAAGAAGATAATGAAATTTTAGGTGTGATTTGTTTTTATGATGGGGCTTTGGCAGATGAGCTAGATAAGCCTTTAAATGAGCATTTAGAATTTTTAGGAATTAATGAAAAAGTTTTAAAAGAATGTGATAATGAGTTTTATTTAGATAGTATTTGCGTGGATGAAAAGGCAAGAGGGAAAGGTATTGCTAAGAAATTGATTGAATATGCCTTCGATGAAGCTTTGAAAAATGATAAAAAACTTTCATTAATCGTAGAAGATGAAAATATAAATGCAAAAATGCTTTATGAAAAAATGGGTTTTAAATTTATAAAAAATAAAATTTTTCACACTCATAAATATGAATACAGAGAAAAAGGAGAATAAATGATTATAAAAACTAAAAATATTAATTGTCAAAGTTGTGTAAATTTAATCAAAGCTTCATTGGAAGATGAATTTGGTGCTATGCAAATAAGTGTTGAAAATAAAAGTATAGAGATTGATTTAAAAGCAGAGCAAGTTGAAGAGTTTAAAAAACAATTGCAAGATTTAGGTTTTGAGACAGATGAAGCATGAGTTAAAGTTAAAAATAGGCAATATGACTTGTGTTAATTGCTCTAATGCTATAGAAAAAGTTTGTGCAAAAATTGATGGGGTAGAAGATGTAAGTGTTTCTTATGTCAATTCTAGTGGAGTGTTTTTGCTTAAAGATTTATCTTTAGAAGCAAAGATCAAAGAAAAAATCAAAGCTTTGGGTTTTGAGATATTGCACGAAGAACAAAATTTATACGAATTTAAACTCAAAGAGCTTAAAAATATGAAAACAAAGCTTATTATGAGTATAATTTTAAGCTCTATTGTGATGTATTTTGAAATGTTTGTTCAAGGAAATGTTTCTGCTTTAATTCAAATGTTTTTATCTATGATAGCGATTTTTTATTGCGGAAAAGGTTTTTTTATCCACGCTCTTAAAGGATTAAAACATAAAAATTTAGATATGAATACCTTGATATCTTTAGGCGCTTTTACTTCTTTTATATATTCTTTTTTTGTGTATTTTGAGGTATTTAGTAAAGATGGTTATTTGTATTTTAGTGGCGGAGCGATGATTGTAAGCTTTGTTTTATTAGGTAAATACTTAGAAGAAAAGGCTAAATTTAAATCCTTAGAATATCAAAACAAACTAAAAAATATAGATATTAAAAAAGCTAATATAATCTTAGAAGATGCAAGTATAAAAAGCATACCTAGTGCTTTTGTAAAAGAAAATGATGTGATTTTAGTGAAAGAGGGTGAAAGCGTTGTTGCTGATGGGGTAATTATAGCAGGCGAGGCTGAGGTTGATGTGAGTTTTTTAACAGGAGAGTTTTTACCACTTTTGAAAAAGCAAGATGATGAGATTTTAGCAGGAAGTGTGTTGATTAATGGAAGTTTAAAGATTAAAGTTAATAAAAAGGCGATTGAAAGCTCATTAGAGCAAATCAAAGATCTTGTTTTTAAAGCAGGTAATGTCAAAACACCTTTAGCAAATTTAGCGAATAAAATTTCAGCTTATTTTGTAGCTTGTATTATTGTTTTATCGCTTTTTGTGTTTGTTTTTTGGTATTTTAAAGAAGGAGTCAACGCAGCATTTTTACATGCTTGTGCCACTCTTTTAATCTCTTGTCCTTGCGCTTTGGGCTTAGCAACCCCTATAGCCATAGTTAGTGCTTTAGCAAATGGTGCAAGAAATTTTATCTTAGTAAAAAATCCAGCGGTATTAGAGAATTTAGCTAGTATAAAACTTGCTATTTTTGATAAAACAGGCACTTTAAGCCAAGATGACTTAAGTGTTTATAAGCATAATCTTACTCAAGAAGATTTTCAAAAACTTACCCAAATTGAAAATTTAAGCTCACATCCTATTGCAAAGGCTTTTATTAAAGAATTGAATATAAATTTAAATTTACAAGGAAAATTAAGTGTTTTAGTGGGTAGTGGTTTGCTTTATGAGGAAAATGAAGATAAATATTTAATAGGCAATGAGAAATTAATGCTTGAAAATAGTGTTGATATACAAAAAAGTAAGCAATTTTTGCAAGAATTTGAAGATCAAGCACCTATATGTTTGTATTTTGCAAAAAATAATATTTGTCTTGGCGGGGTTTGTTTAAAAAATGAACTTAAAAACGAAGCTAAAAATTTGATAGCAAATTTAAAACAAAAAGGTATAAAAAGTATTATTTTAAGTGGTGATAATAAAAAAAGTGTTACTAAAATAGCAAATGAGCTTAATGTTGATGAATATTATTCTGATTTAAAACCTGAGCAAAAACTTGATTTCATAAAAGAAAAAATCAAAAAAGAAAAAGTTCTTTTTATAGGAGATGGTATCAATGATGCTCCTGCTTTAAATTTAGCTAGCGCAAGCATAAGTTTTTCTAAAGCAAGTGAGCTTGCTAAAAAAAGCGGAGATTTGATTTTGATAAAAGATGATTTATCTTTAATAGCTTATTGTTTTGAGCTTTCTCAAAGAACTAAAAATATCATCAAACTTAATCTTTTTTGGGCTTTTGTTTACAATGCTTTATGTATTCCCATTGCGGCAGGTCTTGTGCCATTTATAAGTCTTAGTCCGCATTTGGCAGCTTTAGCAATGTGTTTTAGTTCAGTAACGGTTGTAGTCAATTCTTTGAGATTGCGTTAGATATTTCAGTTTTATTTAATATTTGTTGTATTATATTAATATAACTTTAACAAAAAGGAGTATTTAATGAATTGCAATTGTAGTTTTTCTATGATGAGTGTAATAAGATATTCTAAAATGATTATCTTGCTTACCGTTGCCTCTTTGGCTGCTATTGTTGTTTTTGGTAATATAACTGATTATAATTCAAACTTTCAGTTTGTAAAACATGTTATGAGTATGGATACTAAGCCTGATTATTTAGGTAATGCTATTATTTATAGGGCTATTACAAATTCTACGATCCATCATATTGCCTATATCTTTATTATTTGTTTTGAAGCTTTTATTATGCTGACTGCTTTAAAAGGTGCTTTAGATATGTTTAAAGCAAGAAATTTAGATGCAAAAACTTTCCATGAAGCTAAAAAATTTGGAATCATTGCTTTAACTTGTTGTTGTTTGTTATGGTTTTTTGGTTTTCAAGTAGTGGCTGCAGAGTGGTTTGGCATGTGGATGAGTAAAACTTGGAATGGTTTGCCTGATGCTACTAGATTAGTAACCTATATGCTTTTAGCATTAGTTTATATTAGTATTAAAAACGATGATTAAATCACAAACTCTCTGTTGAGGGTTTGTGGAAAATATAAAATGTTTTTATAATGATTGAGCTTGTAAATATTTATTTCTTCTTTTTTTGTAATTATTCCATAATTTAAAAAACAAGAAAATTAAAGCTAGGCTCAGTGCTAAAAAATGTGGAATTTGCGGTATTTTTGCAGATAAAAAATAATGCCAAGATACTAGTAAAAAGCAAAAATAGCCAAATTTTCTTATCTTACTTAATTTTTTAAAAAGCTTAAATGAGCTTATAAACATAAGTGTGAGTATGAAAAAGCTTATAAAACCACTAAATTCTAAATTTTTACTAAAAGTATCTTTGAAAAAAAGCATTAAATCTAAATTTTTACTAAAAGCAAAGTAATTAAAAAAGTGAATCAAAGCCCAAAAAAATGCATAAAAACCTAAAAATTTAGGGTAATCTTTTGTGTGTTTATACTTTAAAAGTGAAAAAAATAGGCTTAATCCAAAAAAGATTAAGCCAAATACACCACTATAAAAATATACAGATTTTACAATATCAAATTCTTGCATGATTTGATAAACACTAAAAACAATACTTAAAACAAAAGCTAAAAATCCACTGATATTATAAACTTTTTTGCTCATTAAAAATTAACCTTTAAATCCATATCTTTATACAAATGCGCTACTTCTTTTTCATAGCCATTAAACATTTGCGTAGGCTTAGTGAAAAAATCTCCCAAAGGACGCTCGTTTGCTTGAGACCATCTTGGGTGAGAGACATTTGGATTAACATTAGCATAAAATCCATATTCTCTAGGGTTTGCTAACTCCCATGTGCTTTTAGGTTGTTCTTTGGTAAATTCTATTTTTACAATAGATTTTATACTTTTAAAGCCATACTTCCATGGAACTACAAGGCGAATCGGTGCTCCATTTTGTCCTAATAAAGGCTTTTTATACATGCCCACAGCCATAAGTGTTAGTGGGTGCATAGCCTCATCTAATCTTAAGCCTTCTACATAAGGATAATCAAGAGTTGGAAAAAATGAGGCTTGATCGGCAAATTGATTTTTATCAAAAAGAGTGGTAAATTTTATAAATTTAGCCTCACTTTTAACTTTACATTTTTCTATTAAAGCACGCAATTCAAAACCAACCCAAGGCACCACCATGGACCAAGTTTCAACACAGCGAAATCTATAAATTCTCTCTTCTAATGGAAAAGCCAATAAATCTTGCATAGTTAAAGTCAAAGGTTCTTCAACTTCCCCGCTAACTTCTATTTTCCAACCATTTGTGTTGAAATTTTTTGCAAGCTCAACAGCTCTTTTTTTATCAGTAGAAAATTCATAAAAATTAACATAATTAGTTGCAATTTTTTCTTCACTTAAATTTAATTTTTCATTATTAGGATCAGGAAAGAAATTTAATGCCATTAATTCAGATTGAACTAAAGCTGAACTAACTAAAGCTCCAGCACCTAGTTTTAAAAAATGGCGTCTTTTGTTATATAATTGTTCGTTTGTGATATTCATGAAGCATCCTTTATATATTTTGTGATATTAAAACATATAAAGGAAAATAGAAGGATAATTTTTATTATTTTATAAAAAATATTTTTAAAAAATTACCTCATTGTTTTCAGATAGAGCAGGATTGTTTTTTGGAAATGGAGAAGTATTGGTGTAGTACTCTCTTTGTTTTTCATAAATTCCTTGATAAACCCCTTTTGGGATGATAAATTTTCTAGCGCTATCAGGATAAAGTTCTAAGTATTTTGTTAAAAATTCTTTAAAAACCGGCGCAGCAGTTCTTGCCCCACCTTCTATTTGTTTCATAGGCTTATTATCATCATTTCCATACCAAATGATAGCTTCTATTTCAGGAGTTAAGCCACAAAACCACGCATCAATGCTTTTATTTGAAGTGCCTGTTTTTCCAGCTATTTCAATCCCTTCTACTCTAGCATTACGCCCAGTGCCTTTTTTTACAACATTTTGCATCATATCATTGACTAAAAAGGCTTGTTCAGGTTCGCTGATTTTTCTTTCTCCGGAATTAAATTCTACTACTATTTTACCATTTTTATCGATTACTCTTTTAATGAGTAATAAGTCTTTTTGCACACCATAGTTTCCAAATACCGTGTAAAGTTTAGCATAATCATAAATGGAAATTCCAAAGCTACCCAAAACTATAGATAAATCAACTGGTATGTTTTCAAAGCCCATAAATTGAAGCTTATCGTGGATTACATCAAGTCCTAGGGCAAGAGCTAAATTTATGGTAGCTAGGTTTCTTGAGCCAGTTAGCGCTTCTTTTAAACTTATGAGTCCTAGAAATTTTCCACCATAATTTTTAGGTTTCCAATCTTTCTCATCTTTTTTAGTACTTTCAAAAATTCTTGAAATATCAGCAACCTTACTCATAGGAGAATAGCCCATGTCAATGGCAATTTGATATAAGAAAGGCTTAAAAGAACTCCCCGGTTGTCTTAAGCTTTGAGTGGCGCGGTTGAAATTACTTTTTGTGTAATTTACCCCGCCAACTAAGGCTAAAATGTCTCCATTTTGATGATTTGCTACTATCATAGCTCCATTGAGTGTGCTTAAATTTGCATCTTTATCTCTTTTAACTATTTCATCATAGCCAAATTTTAAGGCTTCTCTTGCAATATTTTGCACATCAAGATCGATAGCAAGTTCTATTTTATAGCCACCACTTTTTAAGTCTTTAATCCCGCTTAGTTGTTTTAAAACTTCTTGGGTTACATAAGGAGCTGCATTTTGTGTTAAGGTATCATCATATACTTTTGGAATTTCTTTTAAGGCATTTTCATACTCTTCTTTAGAAATCCAACCAAGATTATACATCCTTTGTACTACGCTATTTGCTCTAGCTAAAGAAAGATCTAAATGTCTAGTAGGATCATAAGTACTTGGAGCCTTTGGCATACCTACCAAAATGGCAATTTCTTTTAAGCTAAGCTCATCTAAATTTTTTCTAAAATACCCAAGTGCAGCAGTTTTTACTCCATAATATCCATGTCCAAAGAAGATGAAATTTAAATATCTTTCTAAAATTTGCTCTTTAGTTAAAGTACTTTCTATCTTATATGCAAGCAAAGCTTCTTTTAGCTTTCTGCTCAAAGTACGCTCAGGAGTTAATTCTGTATTTTTTATGAATTGTTGAGTAAGAGTGGAAGCTCCTTCCATAGTTTTTCCACCGCTTCTTATGATTTTAATAGCTGCTCTAAAAATTGCATCTATATTAACCCCGCCATGTTCAAAAAAGCTAGTATCTTCAATGGCTACCAAAGCTTCTATAAGTCTTGGTGGAAGTTCTTCATAAGGAGCATAAAAGCGGTGTTGCTCGAAAACATTTGCAACTAATTTTCCATTTTTATCAAAAATTTGTGTTGTAAGAGGTGGTTTATAATCTTTAAAAGTGTATTGATTTAAATCAGAATCAGAAAATAAATATGCAATAAATATAAAAACTCCAACCGCACACACTATACAAAAAGAAAGAAATATTTTTAAAATTTTTATCATAAAAATGCTTTCAAAAGTTCTATATTAAGCCCTAGCGCTGTACTTTGATGACCTATGATTTTTTTAATGTATTTTTTATGAAATCCCTCACACATCACAGCACCGGCTTTACCTTGATAAAGTTTTGAATCAATGTATTCTTGCATATCTTTTAAATCAAATTTATCTAAGATCAAATCACATTTGCTAAGATTGAAAATCTTTTTATCTTCTAAAACTAAAATCATCGCGCTTAAAACGCTAATACTTTTACCACTTTGTAAATTGAGCATATTAAAAGCTTCATTATCGCTTTTAGCTTTAGTAAGAATGATATTTTGAGTACAAACTATACTATCAGCAAATAAAACATTTTTAAAATCAGGATATTTTGCAAAAAATTGTCTTTCTTTTTCTAAAACAATTTTTTGCACATAAGAGCTTGGATTATCTTTTTTTATTAAACTCTCATCATAATCGATAATAATTTGCTCAAAAGCGATATTTGCTTCTTTTAATAAAGCAACGCGTGAAGGCGAACTTGAAGCTAAATAAAGCATTAAGCAAGACTTTCTTCTATAATTTTTCTAGCATGATCAAGTGCTTGTTCTATTTTACTTGTATCTTTACCGCCAGCTGTTGCAAAATCATCTCTACCGCCACCGTTTCCACCAAGCATTTGTGCAATTTCTTTTACCAAAACACCAGCTTTTAACGAAGTGTCTTTAACACCTGCTGCTATGATAATCTTACCTTTTTTTTCTTGTAAAAGTAAAATTACAGCTTTGTTAAATTTATTTTTAAACTCATCTATCATAGTTTTTATATCACCACTATCTATTTTTTGTACACAATATTGAATGCCATTTAATTCTTTAGAGTTTAATTCTGTTTTGTTTGAATTTTTTAATTCATTTTTTAAACTAGCTATTTCATTTTTTAATTTTGCTACATAGCTTAAAATATCATGAGTTTTTAACTCTTCTTTGGCTTGATTAAGCTCTTTTAAATTTTCACTAACATAATCAAGTGCAGCTTTACTTACCACCGCTTCTATCCTTCTAACCCCAGCACTAACACCACTTTCTTTGATGATGTAAAAACTTCCTATTTCAGAGCTATTTTTCACATGAGTACCACCGCAAAGCTCTTTGCTAGCTCCTAGGGTTAAAACTCTTACTTTTTCTTGATATTTTTCACTAAATAAAGCTATTGCACCACTTTTTTTAGCTTCATCTAAAGCTAAAATTTCAATTTTAGCTTCATTTGCTTGCATGATGTAAGTATTTACCAAAGCTTCTATTTGCTTTAATTCTTCTTTATTTAGAGCCTTTGGATGAGTAAAATCAAATCTTAATTTATTATGTTCCACCAAAGAACCTGCTTGGCTAATGTGTGAGCCAAGAATTTCTCTTAAAGCATGGTGTAATAAATGTGTCGCACTATGATGTCTTGCGATTTGTTCTCTTTTTTTAGTATCTATGCAAGCTAACACTTCATCGTTTGTTTTAAGATCTTGTTTTAATTTCACTTGACTAAGATTAATATCAAAGAATTTTTGTGTATCTAAAACCTCATTTTCATTGATAAAACCTATATCAGCACTTTGCCCTCCACTTGTTGCGTAAAATGGAGTTTTTTCAAGCATTAACCACGCTATATCTCCTGCCTTAGTTTCGGTTATGATTTTAAAATTTTCATCCAAAATAGCCATGATTTTAGTTTTTTCTTCATAATTTTCATAACCACTAAAAGTATTTTTGCCAAATTTTTCTAATAAAACTTTAAAGTCCCCGCTAACCGCTTTATCCCCACTTCCTTTCCAAGAAGCCTTAGCTCTATCTTTTTGTTCTTGCATAAGCTCATTAAATTTAGCCTCATCTATACTAAGATTTTTTTCTCTTAGCATATCTTGGGTTAAATCAAGCGGAAAACCATAAGTATCATAAAGTTTAAAAGCTACTTCACCACTAAAAATATCTTTAGTTTTTTTAAGTTCTTCGTTAAAAATTTCTATACCATTTTCAATAGTGCTTAAAAATCTTTCTTCTTCTAGTTTGATTTGTTCTTTAATAAATTCTTTTTTTTCATTTAAGTAAGTATAATGCCCACCCATTAACTCACAAACTACATCTACAAGCTCATACATAAAAGCTCTTTTAAGACCTAACAAATATCCATGTCTTAAGGCACGACGCATAATTCTTCTTAAAACATAGCCCCTGCCTTCTTTATCAAACCCAACTCCTTGAGCAAGTAAAAATACACTTGATCTTATATGATCAGCAATTACTCTATAACTAGCTCCGCTTTCATAAGTATAAGTTTTACCGCAAAGTTTTACAATACTCTCAATAATAGGCATAAACAAAGAACTATCAAAATTACTAAATTTTCCTTCTTTTATAGCACTAACTCTTTCAAGCCCCATGCCTGTATCAATACTTGGTTTTGGTAATGGAGTAAGCGTTCCATCTGCACTTCTTTCATACTGCATAAAAACTAGGTTCCAAATTTCTAAGAACCTATCTCCATCTCCACCCATATAATCTTCACTAGAATTAAAATGCTCAGCGCCTTGATCATAAAAAATTTCACTACAAGGCCCGCATGGTCCAGTATCGCCCATTTGCCAGAAATTATCTTTATCGCCAAATTTATAAATTCTTTCTTTTTCTATATGTTTTTGCCAAAGCTCATATGCTTCATCATCACTTTCATGAACGGTTACATATAATCTTTCTTTAGGTAATTTTAAAACTTCAGTTACGAATTCCCAAGCATAAGCAATGGCTTGTTCTTTAAAATAATCTCCAAAACTAAAATTCCCAAGCATTTCAAAGAAAGTATGATGTCTTGCCGTATAGCCTACATTGTCTAAGTCATTATGTTTTCCACCGGCTCTTATACAAGTTTGACAGCTTGTTTTACGCGGAGGATTAGGGCGTGGTACTTCTCCGGTAAATATGCTTTTAAAAGGTACCATACCTGCATTAGTAAAAAGTAAAGTTGCATCATCAGGCACCAAAGGGCTTGAAGGAGTGATTTCATGTCCTTTTGATTTAAAAAATTCTAAATATTCTTTTCTTATATCCATAGATTTTCCTAGCTAGTTTTTTGCTTAAAATAATACCAAAAATACTTTAAATTAAGTAAAACTATCTTATAATCATGATTTTAAATTTATAAGGTTAATATAATGAAAATTCCTTTTATAGACTTAAATGCTCAATATAATGCTTATAAAAATGAAATCGATGAGGCTATTGGTGAAGTTTTACAAAGCACCTCTTTTATAGGTGGTGCAAAATTAGAAGAATTTGAAAATAATTTGGCTAAATATGTAGGTGTTAAATATGCAATAGGCTGTTCAAGTGGCACAAGCGCGTTATTTTTAGCCTTGATGGCTTTGGGTGTGGGTAGGGATGATGAGGTAATAGTGCCAAGTTTTACCTTTATAGCTACGGCTGAAATGGTTGCTCTAATCGGTGCTAAGCCTGTTTTTGTAGATATTGATTTTAAAGATTATAATCTTAGTTTAGAAAAAGTTCAAAGCGCTATCACGCCTAAAACTAAAGCTATAATTGCTGTGAGTATTTTTGGACTTATGCCTGATATGTTTGCTTTAAAAGAACTTTGTAAAAGTCAAAACATTGCTTTGATAGAAGATAGTGCGCAAAGTTTTGGAGCTAGTCAAAAGGGTGTAAAATCATGTTCTATAGCTGATATATCTTGCACAAGCTTTTTTCCGTCTAAGCCTTTAGGTGCTTATGGAGATGGCGGGGCGATTTTTACCCAAGATGATGAATTAGCACAAAAAATAAAAATTTATTTAAATCATGGACAAGTGCAAAGATATAAGCATAAATACATCGGTATTAATGGAAGGCTTGATACCATCCAAGCGGCTGTTTTAAATGTGAAATTAAAATACTTAGATGAAGAGATTAAAAAAAGAGAAGTAATAGCAAAAGTTTATGATGAAAATTTAAAAAATTGTATTTTACCGCCAAAAAAAGATGATTTTGTGAGTGCTTGGGCTCAATATAGCGTGCGTGTAAAGAATAGAGAAAAATTCATGCAAAAATTACAAGAGCAAGGTATACCTACTGCGGTGCATTATCCTTTGGGGCTTCATTTGCAAGAAGCTTTCGATTATCTTGCTCATAAAAAAGGTGATTTGCCAAATACGGAGCTATTAAGTGATGAAATTTTATCCTTACCTATGAGTGCATTTTTAAAAGAAGAGCACCAAGCTAGAGTGATTGAGGCTTTTAAATGAAAATAGGGCTTATAGGCCTTGGTAAAATGGGTAAAAACCATTTAAGAGAACTCGAGCGTAATTTAAAAGTAAAAGAAATTCATCTTTATGATCCTTTTTGTAAAGATAAATTTAAACACTTTTTTCATAAAAATTTTGATGATTTTTTAGCACAAAATCTTAATGGTGTTATCATTGCCACGCCTACTCATACGCATTTAGATATAGCTTTAAAGGTTTTTCCTAAAATAAAAAATGTTTTAATAGAAAAGCCTTTGGCATTAAATGTAGATGAAATTTTAATTTTAGAGCAAAAAGCTAGAGAAAATAAAGTCAGAGTAGGGGTGGGCTTTTGTGAGAGATTTAATCCGGCTATTTTAACTTTAAAAGAAAAACTTTTAGAAGATGAGATTATAAGTATTAACATACAAAGAATTTCTCCTTATCCACAAAGAATAAATGATGTGGGTGTTTTAAGTGATCTTAGTGTGCATGATATTGACTTAGTTAGATTTTTAAGTCAAGAACAAATTTTAAAAGCAAATGTTTATAAAAGCTTTCATCATGATAAATTTGAAGATGAGGTAATGATAGGTTTAAAATTGGAAAATATTTTAGCAAACATCCATGATAGTTGGAATGGACAATGCATTATAAGAAAGATCACACTTTTAGGTAAAAAACATACTTATGAACTTGATCTTAAAAATTTTGAACTTTTTATTAATATGCAAAAAATTCCAAATTTATATAAAAATTCTCCTTTATATGCTGAGCATGAGGCTTTTTTTGAGTTTTTACAAAATGGGGTTTGTGAAAATTTAGCTAGCATTGAAGATGCTTTGAGAGTGCAAGAAATTTTAGAAGGTGTTTGATAGTGAAATATGTATTTTTTTTAAATATGGGCGGGGTTAATAAACTTGATGAATGTGAAGTTTTTTTAAAAAATATGTTTAATGATCCTTATATTTTAGGGATAAAAAATGTTTTTTTAAGAAAATTTGTAGCTTTTATGATAAGAAAATCAAGATTAAAAGCTATGAAACAAAACTATGAAAAAATGGGCGGGAAATCCCCGCTTACTCAAATCACACAAAGTTTATGTGATAAATTAAATTCTAAAACTAGAGAATATAAATTTGATTTTATTAGTCTTTATGTACCACCTTTTGCAAATGAGGTTTTTTCAAAATATGATTTTAAGCAAAATGACGAAATTATTTTATTTCCTCTGTATCCTCATCATTCTAAAACCACTGTAACTAGTTCTTTAGAAGTAGTGGAAAATGAGCTAAGAAATATCCAAAACCAAGCTAATGTAAAAATCATTGATGTTTTTTATAAAGATGAACTTTATAATGAAATGATTATAAAGCATATTTTAGAAAAAAAGAGAGAATACGATTATAAAATTTTGATTTTTTCTGCGCATTCTTTACCGCTTTCAGTGATTAAAAAAGGTGATTTGTATGAAAAACATGTGCAAGAGCATGTGGATATTTTAAAAGAAAAACTTAAAAATAAATTTGACCAAATCATTTTATCATATCAATCAAAACTAGGCCCAGTTAAATGGCTTGAGCCTAATACAAGTGATATTTTAGAAAGTTTAGATCAAAAAGCTTTGATTTATCCTGTATCTTTTTGTATAGATTGCTCTGAAACGATTTTTGAGCTTGGAGTTGAATATAGGCACTTAGCAAAAAGCGATTATGAGCTTATTAAATGTCCTAATGATAGCGATGAGTTTATAGAGTTTATTTTAAATCAAGTAAAAATATAGTTTTTATATTAATTTTTATAGCGGTATTAAAAACATATATTTTTTTTCTCGGGATATTTTCTAAATTCCAGTTTGATAGTTTTTGATTGAAATTTATACATCCACTAAACATATTTTGTGTGCTTATAACACTATCAATATTCCAATTGTTTAAATCTTGATTAAATTTTGGAGTTTTTGAAAAAGGAATTTTGAAAATAGATTCACAAAAAAATGCATATTCCATCCATAATACATTTGAAACATCCCAGCAATGAATTTTAAGCTTTTTTGTTGTAGTTATTTAGAGCTTGTTGGATCTTATATCCTAAAACACTCCTTCAATATTGTCAACATTGCTTGTATCTATATTTTTAAGCGGAATATCTGGTAGTATCAAATATTTAAGAGTTTCTTTTGTTTTTGGTTTGTGTATTATATTTTTTGATTGCAGTTTGAGTAAATACAATATAACTAAAAACACAAGTAAGGTTATAAATAATAAAATCCAATGTTTTAAATAAGCGAAACAAAAAATCAATATAAAAAAAGATTATTATTGTAATTTTATTTTTTAATGTCATTGTTTTTGTTTTCTATTGGTTTTAAATAACTTTCTTTAATCAAAAGATTTACTGTATCTTTAAACATAGGTAAAGCACTTTGTGCGGCATAATAACTATAAGCTTTGGTAGGATGTCTTACTAAAACTCCAATGGTATAGGTATTTTTCTCATCATTTGCAAAGCCAAAAAACGAGGCATTATAGCGATTTGAAGTATAGCCTTTTCTTTCAGCAATCCTAGCTGTACCCGTTTTTCCACCTATAATGATACCTTGAGTTCGTGCTTTTTTACCGGTTCCTTTTTCTATAACATTAATTAAAATTTGCTGCATTTCTTTGGCAGCTTTGCTTGAAAGAATTTTTTCTTTCTTAACTTCATCATCAAGTTTTATTAAACGCCCATCTTGATAAATTTTATTTGCAATTTGTGGGGTGATGTAAATTCCATCATTGTTAAATACATTATAAGCAGCTAAAAGTTGTATAAAAGTTGTTTTCAAGCCATAACCATAACTTAATACAGATTTTTCAACTTCTCTTAATCTTTTTGGATTTGGTATTTCTCCTTTTTGCTCATAAGGAAGATCAATACCGCTTTTTTCTCCAAAACGAAAAATTCTAAGTCCTGAGATGATTTCAAGATTACTTAATCTTTGGGCAATTTTAATCATACCGACATTTGAAGAGTAAGTAATAACTTCTTCCATGCTCATTTTATTTTTTTTGTGATCATCGCGTATGGTAAAACGACCAAGTTTGTATTGTCCACCTTGAGTATCAATGATTTCATCAACTTTGATTTTATCAAGCATTAATGCAGTGGTAAATATAAAAGGTTTTATAACAGATCCTGCTTCATAGCCATATTCTATGGCACTTGCATTGAGCACAGATAGATCTTTTCCGCGATTTTGCGGATCATATCTTCTTGAGCTAGCAAGTGCTAGAATTTTTCCGCTTTTGCTTTCCATGATGGCAACTATAATTTCATTGGCTTTTAGATCTTCATTTCTTTTATCGATAGCTTTTTCTAAACCTTTTTGAAGTTTTAAGGAAATATTTAAGTATAAATTACAACCATCTATTTTGCGTTGTTCATAAGAATGCAAATTCAAGATGATATTACCACCTATATCTCTTAAACCTTGAATTTTAGCATTTTGCAAAGGATTTAAACATTCATTATAGTATTTTTCCAAACCTTTTATGCCGACATTTTTAAAAATTTCACTTTGCTCATCCATATAGGTTCTTGTGTAGCCTATGATTGGAGTAAGTGAATCTTTTGGCATATATACACGATCTTCTTTGTGTTCTATAATATCAAGCCCTCTTGTCTCCACTCTGCCATTATTATTTGTGAAGGATTTAAAAAAACCTTGAGTATAAAGTTTTTTAGCTAGTTCTTTTAAATAACTTGCGTCTTTTGAGTTAATATCTTGGAGTAAAATAAAATTATAACTTCTTTTTTTCTTTGCAAGCATTCTTTTTTTTATATCTTGCATTTGTTCATCACTTGCGCCACTATAAATTTGAAAAAGAGTTAAAAACAAATCCTTTTTATCGGGATTTAAGCTCCTTAGATCAATTTCAGCTCTATAAATTTGCCTACTAGAAGTTACGGTAAAATTATCGCTTGTGATGATATTACCTCTAAGAGCGGAAAAATATTGTTCTTTTTGAGTATTTGGTATATGGCGTTTTGAGGTTAGAAAAAAAGTAGAAAGTAAAAATAAGGCCATAAAAAACAGAGCCATACAAAAAGCAAAAGCTACTTTTGAAACCCTATTTCTAATGGTGTTTGAAAGCATATATTAAATTTGGGTTCTTGAAATTTCTTTATATGCGTTTATAGCCTTATTTCTAACTTCAAGCATAAATTTCATACTTGATTCAGCTTTGCTAATCGCAATTGCAGCTTGATGTAAGTCTTTGACTTCGCCTGTTGCAATGTCTACCATAGCAGCTTCGGCAGTTTCTTGAGTTTTATTAAGATCGTTGATGGAATTTTTTAATAAACTCGAAAACTCATCTCCTATGTTGCTTGTGTTGTTATTATTGTTTTTGTTATTAACATTGTTAAATTGATTTATACCATTAATAGTGTTCATTTATTAACCTCTTAGTAAATCTATCGCACTTTGTGCTATAGTTTTGGTGCTAGTAAAGGCACTTACATTAGCTTGATAAGCTCTTGTTGCTTCTATTAAATCGGCCATTTCAATAACAGGATTTATATTTGGATAAGCAACATAACCTTGTTCATTCGCATCTGGATGAGATGGGTCAAATTTCATACGAAAATCTTTATCATCTCTTACAACTTTATCAACTACTACGCTCATTATAGCAGGTTTTGCATCTTTTTGTGAAGCAGGATCGTTTAAAGGATTTTCATATTCTAAAAAATTATTATCTTTAGCTATTTGCTTGTTTAGCAATTCGTTAAAATCAGTTGCTTTGAAAATCACTTCTCTTCTTCTATATGGACCACCTTCTGCTGTTCTAGTAGTATTAGCATTAGCTATATTTGAGCTAATTACATTCATTCTAAAGCGTTGAGCACTAAGTCCATATCCACTAATATCAAAATCACTTAAATAAGCCATTATTTTTCTCCTAGCCTAATTTAGAGCTTGTTTCTATGATGGTTGAAAAAATATTACTTTGTCTTCTTAAAACACCATCTAAAGCAGAAATCATCATAGTATTTTTGCTCATTTCAGTAGTTTCTACATCAAGATCTACTGTATTTGCGTCATTTCTTGCCAAATGTCCATCTCTTAAATAAATAGTTGATTTATTAGGATCTGGAAATTTCCAAGGTTTTTGATGATTTGTATTTGTGCTTGCTAATTCAAGCTCTTTAGTATCTTTTTTTTTGAAAATTTCATTTGCTCTATTAACTAAAGCAGTTTCAAATTCTATATCTCTTGCTTTATAAAAAGGAGTATCAACATTTGCAAGGTTAGAATTAATCATTTGACTTCTTAGATTTCTTCCTGCTAAAGCATTAACAATAAGTTCTTTTGACTTAAAAGGGCTTATCATAATTTTTCCTTTAAAATAAAGCTTTTATAGACTAAAAGCAAAAATCATTCCAAAATATTTATGCAATTTTATTTATGTATAAGTATATCTTTTTATAGTAAATTTTTGAAATTTTTAAAGCTACTTTCAAGTGAAACTTTTTTTTCTAGTGTTTTCAAAAAATCTTTTTTTGTCATTTCTTTAGCACCCATAAATTTTAAATGCTCATTAGGCACTTGACAATCTATTAAAAAATCATATGGTTTTAAAAGCTCACAAAGTCTTATTAGGGCTACTTTTGAGGCATCTTTTTTAAGACTTATCATACTTTCACCAAAAAATATTTTACCTATTATAAGTCCGTATAAACCGCCGATTAAAACATCATTTTCATAAACTTCAACACTATGAGCTAAATTTTGCTCAAAAAGCTTTGTATAAACTTGTATAAATTCTTGACTTATCCAAGTTTTTTTTCTTTTTGCGCAATGACTTATAAGCGAGTTAAAATCAAAATTAAGTCTTATTTCATAAGTTTTTAAAGATTTTTTTATGCTTTTTTGTATGCGCACTTCATCAGGTAAAAGCACCATTCTAGGAGAAGGACACCACCAAGTAACAGGATTGCTAGTCCATGGAAAAAGCCCTAAGCTATAAGCATGAGGTATAAAATCTACTTCTAGTTTTTCACTAATAAAAACAGGCGCATCATCAGGGCTTTTTAAAAGTTTAGAATACAAATTCAATTTTTTCATTTTTGGAAAGTTTGAGTTTTAATTTACCACCATTTTTTAATTTTCCAAATAAAATTTCATCACTTAATCTCTCGCCTAATTCTTCGGCAATAATGCGTTTTAATAATCTTACTCCAAATTCTTTATTATTAGTTTTTTTAGCAAGAAATTCTTTTACTTTTTTATCAGCTTCCATGGTGATGTTGTTTAAATTTTTTGCCATTAAATCTAGTTCTTTTTGAACGATTTGTTCTAAAATTTCTTGACTTAAGTCATTAAAATGAATGATTTTATCTATACGGTTGATAAATTCAGGTGCGAAGAAATCTTTTATGGCTTTATTACTTTTTTCTTTATCACTGCTTAAAAAACCAAGTTCATTACTTTCTTTGAGACCTAAATTTGAAGTCATAATGATAATAGTATTTTTAAAATCAGCTTTTAATCCACTATTATCTGTTAAACTTGCATTATCAAAAATTTGTAAAAAGGTATTAGTTAAATCAGGATGAGCTTTTTCTATCTCATCAAATAAGACTACGCTAAATGGATTTTTTCTAATACTATTACTAAGCAAGCCGCCATCTTCATAGCCCACATAACCTGCTGAAGTTCCTATGAGTTTGCTCACATCATGTTTTTGCGAGTATTCACTCATGTCAAATCTTTCAAGATTAAGGTTTAAAATTTGTGCTAAATTTTTTGCAAGTTCGGTTTTACCAACTCCACTTGAACCGGTAAATAAAAACACGCCTTTTGGGGTATTTTTGCCTTTTAACCCCGCATAGCTTTGTTTTAAAATAGAACACAAAGCTTTAATGGCTTCATCTTGTCCAAAAATATTTTGCTTTAAGTTTTGCTCTAAATTTTTTAAGATTTTACCTTGATCACTTTCATAAATTTTATGAGAATGTGTCATTCTTGCTAAAGTATTTTCTAAATCTTTTATTTTTACTATTTTTTTACTTTTTTTATCTTCTAAAGCAAAGCTTGCGCCAAGTTCATCAATTAAATCAATTGCACTATCGGGTAAAAATTTATCATGTAAAAATTGTTTTGCTAGTTTTATACTTGTTTGTAAAATTTCATCACTGATTTTGATTTTGTGAAAATTTTCATATTTGCTTTTTAAGCCTTGCAAGATCAAAAAACACTCTTCTTCGCTTGGCTCATCTATATCAATTTTTGCAAATCTTCTACTTAGAGCTTTGTTTTTATCAAAGGTATTTTTGTATTCTATGAAAGTAGTTGCACCTATGCATTTGATGTTGCCATTACTTAATGCAGGTTTTAATAAATTTGACATATCTGCATGACTTTCATTGCTTGCGCCGGTTCCTACTATGGTGTGAATTTCATCTATAAATAAAATAGCATTAGGGATATTTTCTAATTCTTTAATGATATCTTTTAACCTTTTTTCAAAATCACCCCTATATTTTGTCCCCGAAAGCAAGCTTGTCATATCAAGGCTATAAATTTTTGAGTTTTTTAAATGTTTTGGCACTTTTTCCTCAGCTATAGCTAGTGCTAGTCCATCTATAATGGCACTTTTACCAACACCTGGTTCACCAACTAAAATAGGATTATTTTTCTTACGACGGCTTAGAATTTGCATCATTCTTTCAAGTTCAAATTTTCTACCTATAACAGGATCTATTTTGCCTTTTTTTGCAAGTTCAACTAGCTCTATGGTATGGGTTTTTAAATTTTCAAATTCAGCATTTTGTAACAATTCTTTTATTTTTTCTTCTTCTATTAGGTGTTTTTTTAAGATATTATAAGAATAAGCTTTTTCTTCTTTGCAAAGTGCGATGATAAAATCAATCACACTTGTTTGATTTTTTGCATTTAGCTTGTGTAATATATTTTCCAAGATCACAGAAAAAATAGGTTCTATTTCTTTTTTTAAAATTTCATTATTTTTAGCTAGATAATTTTTTAATTCATTTTCAAAGCCTTGTAAATCACCATCTCCGATTTCTTCAAGTAGATTTTTAAAATCATTGCTAAGCTTAACTAAAGCAAAAAGCAAATGCTCACAAGTGATAAATTCATGATGATTGATAAAGCTTAAATGTCTTGCATTTGGTATAAATGAGTCAATCAATTCTTTATATTTCATTGTTCTTCTATCCTTGTTTGGAGTGGAAAATCCTTATTTTTCGCTGCCATGTCAACTTGCTGTTTTTTGCTAAGTGCAATTTCTTCTGTGTATATGCCACAAACTCCGCT
Organism: Campylobacter sp. RM5063; assembly: GCF_024723655.1. Classification (NCBI taxonomy): domain Bacteria; kingdom Pseudomonadati; phylum Campylobacterota; class Epsilonproteobacteria; order Campylobacterales; family Campylobacteraceae; genus Campylobacter; species Campylobacter sp. RM5063. Next base: position 26,251 of record NZ_JANQDA010000004.1, read on the forward strand.
TCCTTGATGATGGATTTCAAGCATAATTGCACTTGCTTTTTCAAAATCATGATGAAAAATATTCATTAAAATTTCAATTACAAAATCCATGGTGGTAATATCATCATTTAAAAGCAAAACCTTAAACATTTTAGGTTCTGCTAGTTTTTGTTGTTCTAAAATTTCATTTTTTAGACTCATTTAATATCCTAGTAATATCTTCTTGCATAATCTCAGTAGAAACTTTTCCAAGATAATATTTCACATAACTTTTTGAGTCTTTATTCCAAAAATCTGTTAGATCTTGATAATTTCCATCTTTTAAAACTACTTTAAAAGGAAGTTGTTCCATGCTTTGATAGTTGATATCTTTTAATGCTTGTGCAACAATTCTATCATTTTCTTTAGAATTGCTTAAGAAATAATACGCCCCATATTTAATGGCAAAATCTTTTACAGCTTGATCGCTAACATTTTCAAAATGACTTAGTCCTACGATGATAAAATTGTCAGCATTTTTTTGCCACAAACTTGTTAGATGAGTGGCTTCTTCTTGACAAGGTGTGCAAAAGGTTCCAAAAAAATCAAACATTAAAATTTTACCCTCTTCACCTTTTACTACAAAACCATTTTGTGTTCTTACTAGGGTTTTCTCGCCACCATTGACACTTTTTAAAAGAATTTCATCACCCATTTTATACTCAGCAAATGCAAATTCATTTTCGATTTTTTCTTCACTTGAGCAAGCATTTATTAAAAATGCAAAAGCAAATGTAAAAAACAAATAAGTAAATTTTTTCATCAAAATCCTTTTTTAATAATGATTTTTCATAGCAGCTCTTGCTTCAAGATCTGCTTGTTTTTTCTTTAAGCTTTCTCTTTTATCGTGTAAGTTTTTTCCTTTGGCTAAGGCTATTAAGACTTTTGCTTTATTTTTTTCATTAAAATAAAGTTCTAATGGCACTATAGTAAAGCCTTGGGTGCTAATTTTACCAAAAAGCCTATCGATTTGCTTTTTATGCATTAAAAGTTTTCGCGCACCTTTTTCATCATGCTTATAAAAAGAATGTGTAGTGCTAAGATGAGAAATATGAGCATTAAGTAAGAAAATTTCACCTTTGATAATACGCACAAAAGAATCTTTCAAATTTGCTCTACTAGCTCTTAATGCCACTACTTCAGAACCTTTTAAAACAATACCTGCTTCAAATTTTTCCAAAATTTCATAATCAAAAAAAGCTTTTTTGTTTTTTACTATAGTTTTTTTCATCATTTAGCCTTAAAAACTCCACTTCCACTTCCACTTAAAAAATAAGCCTCATTAAGAAAAGTTTGCATTTTAGGATAAATTTTTACACAAGGAGCAAATAAGTCGTTTAAATCAGTATTTTTATACTCTAAAATTTCACTTGTTTTAAGTGTTTTAAGTGTTTTAGACAAATTTAAATTCGCTGTTAAATCATATGAACTTTCATCAAAAGCTTTATATACTTTTGCGCTTGAGCATTCAATAGATGGAAAAGTAAAATCAAGTTGGCTAAAATCATCTTCAAAATATTCTACAATCTCGCCACACCCGCTAACATTTGCACTATCATATCCGCTTAAAAAAAAGATTAAATCAGAGCCAAGTTTTTGGCAGATTTGTTTAAGTTGTTGTTGATTGAGTTTTAAATTTAAAGTTTCGTTGATCATTAATAAAAATGCAACCGCATCAGTGCTACTTCCTCCAAGACCTCCACCTATGGGAATGTTTTTGGTAAGCTTTAAACTTTTGTCTTTAAAAAATTCATTTAATTCATTAGAAAATCCTAAATTTTCTAATTCTTTATAAGCTTTGTGTATGATGGTATCTTGGGTAAAATTTCCAGTGATTTCAAACCCTTCTTTGATTTTTTCATCGCTAAAGCTTAACTCATCAAAAATATCTTTTAATAAAACAAAGCGTGATTGTAATAAATGATAAGATCTTGAGTCAATTCCTATGATTTTTAAAAAAATATTAGCTTTTGCGTAAGCTTTCATTTTTTAAGCTTTTTACTCAGATCGTCAAGTTTTATCGTTTCATCACTAATTGCATGTAAATTTTCACTTTTTACTTGCTCGATAAGCTCTTTGCGTAGTATCATTAAAGACTTTGGAGCTTCGATGCCTATTTTAGCATAGCCTTTGCCTGTTTGAACTACTTTGATTTCTATATCATCTCCGATTTTTATACTTTCATTTTCTTTTCTTGATAAAATTAACATTTTAATACCTTATTTAAATAATATTGCACTTGATTATCTTGGATAGAAATGATAGAAAAAAAATCTTTTTCTTCTAAAATATAGCTACCTTCTTCTTGAATTTCCAAATCGTCCAAAAATATTTTTTGTCCATTGTGTAATTTTCGGGGATATTTTATCGTATTTTTTCTAAGATTTAAATAAGCTAAAGGATTTAACTCTTTTTCATTCTCATAAAAAAACCCTCCCTCGCTTAAACGCTCTAATGAGCTTAGTGTGGCTTTAATACCAAGTTTTCTAGCAAATAATTCACAATAAGAGCGTATATAAGAACCCTCACTAACTGCTATTTCTATGGTTAAAAAGGGATGGCTATAGTGTAAAATTTTAGTATAAAAAATTTCCATAATACAAGGCTTTAAATTGACTTCAAAACCTCTTTTTGCAAGCTCATAAGAGCGCACCCCATCTATTTTTTTTGCACAAAATGCGGGTGGGGTGTAGGTGATTTTACCTAAAAGTTCATTTTTAATTTGTTCTAAAACTTTCTCTTCAAAAGCATTTATAAGATTGATTTCTTTGATATTTTGATTATCAAGGCTTAGTGAATGCGCGCCTAGCCAAAGTGTTGCTTTATAAACTTTTGGATTTTTATCAAAAAAACGAAAAAGTTTTGTGTATTGATCAAAGGCTATAAGTAAAACACCTTTTGCAAAAGGATCAAGTGTTCCTGAAAAACCTGCTTTTTTATTTTTATATTTTTTCTTGAGTTTGCCTAAAAAAGCATTAGAACTCATACCGCTTGGTTTGTAAGCTACAAAAAGTTTATTCATATTACTTTTTCCACAAAACTTGACATTATCATTCTTTCTATGCCTCCAAAATTAATCGTGAGTTTTTCTTCAGCACCTATTTTACTTACCCCAGTGACTCTGCCTATGCCAAAAATTTTATGTTTGATTAGATCGCCTTTTTTGTAGCAATTTTTTTGATGATCTAGTGTTAATTCTTTTTTGATTACATTACTCTCGCCAAAAAATCTACTTTTTTCTAATCTTGTGCGACTTCCTTTATAAAATCTAGAATTAGCATAACTTAAATAAAGTTTTTTCTTGGCTCTAGTGATTGCTACATAGGCAAGTCTTCTTTCTTCTTCTATATTGCTTGATTCGCTAGTGAGTGGGAAAAATCCTTCTTCTAAACCTATGATAAAAACATAATCAAACTCAAGTCCTTTGCTTGCATGAATACTCATAATACAAATACTTTCTTTATCAAGTCCATCTTGCTCATTAAGTAAAGAAATTTCATTTAAAATATCATCTAAGCCATTATAATTTCCATGAGTAATTTTATCTTTTAAATTAGCATAAAGTTCATCTATATTTAAAAGTTTATCTTCGCCCTCTGGATTATCTTTGTAAAATTCTTTGATTTTAAATTCTTCTTCTAAGGCTAAAATCATTGCAAGCAAATCATCTTTTTCTTTAATTTTGTGTATGCTTAGTATGAATTTTTCTAACTCTTTGTCTGTTTTTTTACTAAAAAAACCACTTCCTTGCAAAGCACATAGACTTTCAAATAAAGACAAATGATTTTCTTTAGCATAATTTTCTAGCTTTTCTAAACTTGCATTACCAAAGTTTCTTTTAGGGCGGTTGATAATGCGTTTAAAAGAATAATCATCATTTAAATTTGAAAGCAATCTTAAATAAGAAATAATATCTTTAATTTCAGCTCTTTCATAAAAACGAATTCCACTTAGCAATTTAAAAGGAATTTTTTCTTTGCTAAAAGCTTCTTCAAGAGCACGAGATAGGGCATTTACTCTATAAAGTATGGCTATTTCACTAGGATTAATCCCCGAGTTTAAAAGTTTTGAAACTTCTCTTGCAACCTTAAAACTTTCAATTTTTTCATCATCATTTTGTAAAATTGTAATTTCTTCGCCCTCATCTTTGGTACAAATCAAAGTTTTTCCTAGTCTTTTTCTATTATGCTCTATAAGCTCATTTGCAGCTTGCAAAATAGTGCTAGTTGAGCGATAATTTTGCTCTAGTTTGACTAATTTTACATTGTTAAATTGTTCTTTGAAATTTAAGATATTTTCTATTTTAGCTCCACGCCAACCATAAATACTTTGATCATCATCACCCACCACGCAAATGTTTTCATGAGACACGCAAAGTTTTTTTAGAATTTGATATTGTAAGGCATTGGTATCTTGATACTCATCTACTGTTATATAAGTATATTTTTGACTTTGCTCTTGTGCAAATTGTTCATCTTCTAAAATTTTATTAGTTAGCATGAGTAAATCATCAAAATCCATGAAATTATTTTGGATTAAAAAATGCTCATATTGCTCATATAAATGAATGATTTCTTCGTAATTTTTGTTTTTTTCATCTTTTAAAAATTCTAATTCTTTGCGTATTTCTTGAGCGCTTTTGCTTTGATTTTTAAAATTTGAAATATAAGCACCTATGCTTGCTAAAGAGCTTTGCAAATTTTCGCTAGCTAAATCTTTTAGTATTTTCTTTTTATCATCTGTATCAATAATGACAAAATTATTTGCTCTATTAATTCTTTCGCTATAAAGTCTTAAAAATAACAAACCAAATTTATGAAAAGTACATAAAAGGGGATTATGTAAATTTTGATCTTGTAAAAGTGCTAAGGCTCTTGTTTTCATTACATTAGCAGCTTTATTTGTAAAGGTTAGCGTGAGGGTATTTTGCGCAGGAATACCTACATGATCGATTAAATAGGCAAGTCTAGTGGTAATGGTTTTAGTCTTTCCACTACCTGCACCTGCTAGTATCAGCATAGCTCCATCAATATGCATGATAGCTTCTTTTTGGCTATCATTTAAACCTTCAAAAAAACTCATTTTTTAAATAAATCTTTATTGTTGGGATTATTTAAAAAAGCATTCATAGATTTTTCTTTTAATTTTTGATCATTTTGCTTTTTGAAATAGTTTGAAAAATTAACAAAAATGATATTATCTTCAACTTGAATTTGAGTAATTGCCCCTAAATCCACTTTCACAAAGGTTGCAAAATCATCAGGCCCAAAACCTGCGTGAAATTCTATATGCTCATTTGTTAAAACTATGGATTTAAAAGTATAACCACCAAGTGCAAAAAGACAATAAGGATTTTTACTCACTACATCTAATTCTGATGGTAAAGGAGGTTCGAGTGTAACAAATTTAGTATTTACAATGATATTAAACTCAATATCTTCTTGGATTAAAATTTGCAAACATTCATAAATGCTTTTTTGCATTAAAGTTATAAAATTTTTATTATTTAAAATTTTATCAATCATTGCTTAGCCTTAAAAATTCATCTACTAGTATCCTAACTTGCTCTAAGCCTATATTCCAAAATTCATCACTTTCTATATCAAAGCCAAACATAGCTACAAGTTCTTTTGGGCTTTTGCTTCCCCCACTACTTAAAAACTCAATATAAATTGAAGTAAAATTAGAGCATTTGCCACTTTTATATAGACCATAGAGTGCTAAAACTAAAAGTTGTGCATAAGCATAAGCATAGCAGTAAAATGGAGAGTGTATAAAATGTGGTATATAAGAATACCAAAGGCCATAATTTTTGGTTAAAACTACGCTATCTTGAAACATTTTTCTTGATTCTTCAAGCCAAATTTCACTTAGTTCTTGCGCGCTTAGCTCTTCTTTTTTAGCATGAAATCTGCGTTCAAAAGTAGTAAAATTAATTTGTCTATAAAGAGTAGCAAAAATATCTTCAATTTTTGCTGCATATAAAGATAAAAGCTCTTCTTTGTCTAAATTTTCTTTAATATAATCAAAAATCAACATTTCTGCAAACACTGAAGCAGTTTCTGCTGTAGTTAACGGTGTATCTTGATTTAAAAAACTTACTTTATAAGAAAGTTTTTGATGTATAGTGTGGCCTAGCTCATGTGCTAGGGTGAAAAGATCGCGTCTTTGATTGGTATAGTTTAAAAGTATGAAAGGATGACTTAGCGGCGTGCTTGAGTGAGAAAATGCTCCACTTTGTTTAAATTCTTTAGGATAGATATCAATCCAATTATTCTCAAAAGCTTCTTTTGCTATCATATAAAAATCTTTAGAAAATTTTTCAAAGGCTTTTAAAACTATATCCTTTCCTTGATCAAAATCAACTTGCATTTCTTTTCCAATAGGTGCATAACGATCATAATCTTTTAACTTTTTATACCCTAGAATTTTTTTCTTTGCATTATAAAATTTAGAAACAATATCAAAGCTATTCTCGCTAGCACTAATAAGCGCATCAACACTTTTTTTAGAAATTTGATTTCTTATATGTCTTGGGGTTTCTGGACTTTCATAAGATCTTAACTCACAAATATTAGCAAGTTCACTTTTAATCATATTAAAAATATATACTAAAAGCTTGTTTTGTTTTTTTAAAGTTTTGCTAAAGCATTTTGAAGCTTTTTTTCTAATGCTTCTATCTTTATCATAAAGCTTGCTTAGAATTTCTTCCTCACTTAATTTTTGTCCTTCAAAATTAAATTTTAAAGCACTAAAGGTTTCATCAAATAATCTTGCAAATGCATTTGAACCTGTACTTGATAGAGTTAGGATAACTCTTTCTTCTTTTTTAGAAAGATTGTGTTTTTTGTGTTTGATAAGATTATTTAAATAAAACTCATAATCTTTGCAAAATGTGATGAAAGTTTTACTTTTTTCTTCTTTTAACTCGCAAAATTCAAGTTCAAAAAATAAAAGATTTTCTTCTATTTTTTTACTTAAATTTTCATATTTTGCATAAAAAGCACCTTTGGTAGTATCTTGAGCAAAATTTAAATACACATAGGTTAGTATGTGAGAAAGTTTTAAGATTAATTCTTCATAGTTTTTTAAAGCTTGCAAGAATTGCTCATTGCTTAAACTATGAAGATTATTTTCATATTGTTTTTTAAATTCACAAGCTTCATCTTGGGTTTTTTGTAAAAAAAGATTTAATTCTTGCTCATCTTTAAATAATGTACTTAAGTTCCAATTTTGCATGATTTTAGCTTTCTAAAATGAGTTTTTTTAATACAGCCATTCTAATGGCAACACCATTTTTAACTTGAGTTAAAACCTTACATCTTTTATCAGCCATTACTTCATCGCTAATATCGATATTTCTATGTACAGGACCAGGATGTAAGATAATGAGATTTTTATCTTTTATTAAATCTTTGCTAATACAAAAATCATTTGCATAATCTTTAAGCGATGCATAGGTTGGAATATTGTGTCTTTCAGTTTGTGTTCTAAGACTCATGATAATATCTACATCATCAATAACTTCTTTTAGTTTATTTGTTTTTTTAATAGGATAATTTGGCATAAAATGAGGCGGAGCCACTAGGGTAATGTCTATACCAAAACGAGGCAATAATTCTAAATTTGAAGCAGCAACGCGTGAGTTTTTAATATCTCCTACTATTGCTATTTTTTTACTTTTAACATTACAATCAAAATGCTCCATTATAGTAAAAAGATCAAGTAAAGCTTGGGTAGGATGAGAGTGTTTACCATCACCTCCATTAACTATAGGACAATGAGTATAATTTGCTAAAGTATGAGGCACACCTGAGTTTTTGTGTCTAACTACAATAGCACTTGGTGCCATTGCATCTAAATTCGCAGCAGTATCAAAAAGTGTTTCACCTTTGCTTGAACTACTTCTTGAAACATCTAATTTTAAAACTTTAGCACCTAGTCTTCTTGCGGCTGTTTCAAAGCTTGATTGAGTGCGTGTTGAATTTTCAAAGAAAATTGTTGTAACACTTTTTCCTTCTAAAAATGTGCGCGGTTTTTCATCCAAAAATTCTTTTGCTTCTTTAAATAAAGCCAAGATTTCATCATTGTTAAAATCTTTTGTAGTAATTAAATGCCTCATAAGTCCTCCTTAAATTTTTAAATTAAGCTCATTATCTGAACAAATAGCACTAAATAAAACATCTGTTGAGCTATTTAATGCAGTTTCAACACTATCTTGGATAACCCCTATGATAAAACCAACCGCAACTACTTGCATAGCTATGTCATAATCAATATTAAACAAAGAGCAAGCAAGTGGTATAAGTAAGAGTGAACCCCCAGCAACCCCGCTAGCTCCACAAGCTGCAAATGCAGCTAAAACACTCAAAAGCATAGCTTGTAAAAAATTTATTTCAATACCTACTGTGTGAGCTGCCGCAAGACTTAATATGGCGATAGTTACAGCTGCCCCTGCCATATTAATCGTAGCACCTAGTGGAATAGAAATGCTATATAGATTATTGTTGATATTTAATTTGGAGCAAAGTGCCATATTTACAGGAATATTTGCTGCAGAACTTCTTGTAAAAAATGCAAAAACAGCACTATGTTTTAAACAAATAAAAATCAAAGGATAAGGATTTTTCTTTGTATAAGCAAAGACAATTAAAGCATTAATCACAAAAGCTACAAAAAACATAGTCAAAACTAAAATTATTAATAATTTAATATAACTAAAAAGTCCTGCTGCACCTGTTTGAGCAACTGAATTAGCCACAAGTCCAAAAATTCCAAAAGGAGCAAGCTTGACTATAAATTTAACGATTTTTAATACACCCTCGTTTATATCAGTAAAAAGTTGTTTTGCATCATTAGAGCAATGTCTTAGAGCAAAACCTCCACCAATAGCCCAAGCTAATATGCTTAAATAATTTCCTGAAGATAAGGCATGGATCGGATTGTCTACTACTTGAAAAAGTAAGGTTTTAAATACTTCGCCTATATGCGCAGGGCTTGTAGTGGAAGCTTTTTCAACATTGGTTAATACTAATTCTACAGGAAAGATAAAACTTATACTAACTGCGCTTAAAGAAGCTAAAAAGGTTCCAAAAATATACAAGAAAATAATGTGTTTTATTTTCTCACTTCCATGATTAAATTCTTTTGTGCAAATGGTTGTTAAAATTAAAATAAAAACTAAAATTGGCGCTATAGCTTTTAACGCACCTGTAAATAAAGCACCAAAAATATTTGCAAAAATAGCTAAATCTTTAGAAAAAATACCTACTAAAATTCCTAAAACAATACCTATGCAAATTTGTAAAATAAGATTTCCATCTTTATAGCGTTTGATTGCATAAGAAAATAAACTCATTTCTTACCTTTTTTGTAGTGATAAATTTAAATTTATTCTAGCAAAGTAAAGCTTAAATAAGCTTTTTGATTTTTAAGTTAGCTTATGTTATTATATTTTAGAAAATTTTTAATTTAACGAAAAAGATGATGCAAGGAATATAAAATATGTATTTATTTACTTCTGAAGTTGTTAGTGCAGGACATCCTGATAAATGTGCTGATATTATAGCTGATTCTATAGTTGATGCCTTTTTAACTCATGATAAAGACTCAAGGGTTGCTAGTGAAGTTTTTGTAGCAGGAAATAAAGTAGTAATTGGTGGTGAGATTAAATCAAAATATAAATTAGAAAAACAAGATTATGAAAATATTGTAAAAAAAGCTCTAGCAGATATTGGTTACAATGGAAATCCGCATTTTAGCAAAAAACAATGTTTACACCCTGATGATTTAAATGTAATGGTATTTTTAAATGAGCAAAGTCCTGACATCAATCAAGGTGTTGATCAAGAAGATGGAGAGATTGGAGCAGGTGATCAAGGTATAATGTTTGGTTTTGCAAGCAATGAAGCAAAAGAATATATGCCAGCAGCTATTTCTTATGCTAGAATGCTTTGTGATAAAGTATATGAGTTTGCAAAAAACAATCCTGATAAACTTGGAGTAGATATTAAAACTCAAGTTACAATTGATTATGCAAATAAAGAAAATTTTGAAAATTGCAAACCTCAAAGTATCCATACTATTGTAGTTTCAGCTCCTTGTGTTGAAAGTATGAAAATAGAAGATTTAAGAGCTTTGGTGATGGATTTGATTTTGGATTCAAATTTACCAAAAGAGCTTTTTTGTCCAGAAAAAACAAGAATTTTAATCAACCCAACGGGAAAATATGTAAATCACAGCTCACTACATGATAGTGGTTTAACAGGAAGAAAACTCATAGTAGATAGCTTTGGTGGCTATGCTCCAATAGGAGGTGGTGCACAATCTTCTAAAGACTATACTAAGGTTGATAGAAGTGGACTTTATGCTGCAAGATGGCTTGCTAAAAATATCGTAGCAGCAGGGCTTGCTAAAAAATGTATAGTACAACTTTCTTATGCTATAGGTGTGGCTAAACCAACTTCTGTAAGTGTGGATTGCATGGGAACAAATACAAGATTAGATGATGATATTTTAAGTGATTTTGTGATGAAAACTTTCCCATTAACTCCAAATTGGATTAAAAATAAATTCAATCTTGATAAACCAAGTAAAGATACTTTCATGTATGCTGATGTAGCTGCTCGTGGTCAAGTGGGGCAGGCTGATTATCCTTGGGAAAAATTAGACGCACTTGATGAATTTAAGGCATTATAAAATGAAGCTTTTAAGCTTCATTTTGCTTTAAAAGTTTTTCTTTTATCTTTAAAATCAATACTTCTTTTGGCTTAATTACTGCATTTTCTTTTCCATTAACTGCATGATATATACTTACATTATAATTATTTGCATAAAAACGCATTAGAAAATTTTGTAATTTATACTCACTTGAAAAATTAAACCAAGCATTGTTTGAAATAGCGATGATGATTTTTGAGTGTTTGTAAAGTTTTTCTTTTGTAGCTTCAAAGCAGATAGCATTAGTGATGAGCTGGTTATTTAGAGTGTATTGATTTAATTCTTTTCCTTTTGAAAATTCATCAATATTTAAAAGATATTTTTTAAAAAAGTTTTTAAATATAGGAATTTCTTCTCCAAAAGGTACAAGATAATGTTTGTTAAAAACTTGTATGTTGCCATTATTAAATACATAAGTACTATTGTATAGATGATTAGGTGTAGTGCTTATAGCGCCTATGATGATGATGATTTGTTCTGATAAATCTTTTAAGGCTTGTAAATAACTTGGTGCTTTATTTAATGCAAAAGCAAAAGCAGTTTCAGGAAAAATAATTGCTTCTTTACCTTCTTTTATAGCCTTGTTGATTTGATAAAATATATCTTTAGAATGAGTTTGTAAATTTTCTTGTATGAATTTTTGATCTTGAGAGATATTAGTTTGGATTAATTTATAGTCTAAATTTAGTGTTTGTGATTGTTTTTGATTATATTGAGCTCCGATTAGAATAAGGATTAGAATAATTGCTATTTTATAATATCTTGAAATATATTTTTCATAATAAAAATAAGCAATCAAAAACATAGCTATAATACCTTGGTAACTTGCATCAAAGATTCCATATACACTTAAAACACCCCAATTTAGCCAATCAAAGCCAAAAGGATGAATAAAACAAAGTAAAAAAATTCCACAAAGCCTTAAAAAATCATATTTAAGAAAAAAACATATAAAAAACAAAAATCCATAAATTAATCCAATTAAGATAATTTCTAAAGGAATTAAATAAGCTAAATTAAAATAAATTGATGATAAACCTATCCACCAAAACCATAAAATTCCTATAAAAAAACCGGTGTAAAAATACCCTGCTTTACTTTTGTTTCTTAGTAATAAAATTAAACCATATATGCTTAAAAATGGTGAGATAAATTCGAAAAGTAAATTTTCAAAAAAAGAAAAATAAATAAAATTTGACAATAAAAGTGCAGAAAAAAAGGCTTTTATTATTTTAAAAGTGGTAGAATTAGAATTTATGAACTTAAAAAAAAGGGGAAGAAATGGCAGAAAACGGAAATATTTGGACTTCATTGTTGCCTCTCATTGTGCTTTTTGCGATTTTTTATTTTTTGGTTATTAGACCACAACAAAAACAAGCAAAAGACCATAAATTGATGGTTTCATCTTTAGAAAAAGGAGATAAAATCATCACAAATGGTGGGATAATTTGCGAGGTGGTAAAACCAGAAGAGGATTTTATCAAAGTTAAGCTTAATGATGAAAATGTAGTTGTAAAAATTTCTAGAGATTTTATAGCAAAGAAAATTGATGCGTAGTGGAAAAATTACTTATAGAAGTATTATTTTCTTTGCAGTTTTTCTTATAGGGCTTGTTTTTTCTATACCTTCTTTTATGCAAACCCAAAGTGGTGCTAAGATTAACCTAGGACTTGATTTGCAAGGTGGTTTGCATATGTTATTAGGTGTAGAAGTAGAAGAGGCGGTTAAGTCAAAGGTTAAATCCATAGCCTCTTCTCTTAGTTATTCTATCAATAAAGAAGATATTATTGTTGATAAAATCAAAGTAAATGATACTAGTATTGAATTTAGTTTATTGGATGAAAATGATGTAGCTAAGGTTGATTTATTATTAAAAGACATTAAAGGCTTGGCTATTACACACGAAAATTTACACTACACACTTTCTTTAACCCAAGAAGAAATTAAATTAACTCATGAACAAGCTATTTTGCAAGCTGTAGAAACAATTAGAAATAGACTTGATCAATTTGGTCTTGCAGAGCCAAATGTAGCAAGATCAGGTGAGGATAAAATTTTAGTCGAACTTCCAGGTATTAAAACTGCTGCAGATGAGGCTAGAGCTAGAGAACTTATCGCAAAAGCTGCACATTTACAATTAATGGAAGTAGATGATGTTAGAATGGATCAGGTAAATAATCTTACTCCAGCTCAAGCTGCTGAATATGGAGATTTAATTTTTGAAGATGCAAAAAATCCTCAAATTAAATATCTAGTAAAATCTATACCTATTCTTGATGGTTCTATGCTAACAGATGCAAAAGTAGGTTTTGCGCAAAGTAATAATCTTCCTGTTATTAATTTTACCTTAAATTCAGAAGGTGCTAAAAAATTTGGAGACTATACAGGAAATAATGTAGGCAAACGCTTAGCTATAGTTTTAGATAATAAAGTATATTCAGCTCCAAGAATTAATGAAAGAATAGGTGGAGGTAGTGGTCAAATTAGTGGTAGCTTTACTGTTGAAGAAGCTCATGATGTGGCCATTGCTTTAAGAAGTGGGGCGCTTTTAGCACCAGTTAAAATGCTTGAAAAAAGAAGTGTTGGACCATCTTTGGGTGCTGATAGTATTAAAATGAGTATGATAGCCCTAGCAGGTGCTTCTATATTAGTTATTGCATTTATGGTGATGTATTATGGTATAGCAGGAATTTTTGCTAATATTGCTTTAGTGGCAAATATTTTAGTGATTATTGCTGTAATGGCTATGTTTGGTGCAACCTTAACTTTACCTGGTATGGCAGGACTTGTACTGACTGTGGGTATGGCAGTAGATTCTAATGTTATTATTAATGAAAGAATTAGGGAGTTATTGCGAGAAGGTGCTAGCATAAGGCAAAGTGTTGAAAATGGTTATAAGCATGCAATGAGCGCGATTTTAGATTCTAACATTACTTCGCTTATTACTTCAGTGGTACTTTATGCTTATGGAACAGGTGCGGTAAAAGGTTTTGCGGTGACTTTAAGCATTGGAATCTTAGTTTCAATGATTACTTCTATTGTTGGAACTCATGGTATGTTTGAAATGTTTATGAACCGTATGGAAAAAAGCAATAACACAAGATTATGGTTTGGATATAGGAGACCTTAATGCAATTTTTTAGTCAAAAACATATTTATGATTTTATGAGAATGAGATTTGCAGCCATCTCTTTGTCTTTTATTTTATTTTTTGGTTCTATTTTTATCCTTTTTACTAAGGGTTTGAATTTTGGTATTGATTTTACCGGTGGAACTTTGGTACAGCTTCAATATGAGCAAAAAGCACCCTTGGCTGAAATTCGTAAAGCTTTATCTATAAATGAAAATTTAAAAGGAGCTAGTGTTACCGAATTTGGTAGTGCTAATGAAGTTATTATTCGCTTTTCAGGAAGTAGCGATAGCTTGGGAAGTGATATTGGAGTAAGTATTGCAAATTTGTTAAAAGATACAGGTAAATTTGAAGTGCGCCGCGTGGATGTAGTAGGTCCAAAAGTAGGAGATGAACTGCGTAACAAAGGTCTTATGGCGGTTGGAATTTCTTTGATTGCTATTTTGATTTATTTGGCAGTGAGATTTGAATGGCGTTTTGCTATGGCTTCTATTGTGTGTGAAATTCATGATATAGTCATTACTTTAGGCGCTATTGCATTATTTGAAATAGATGTAAATTTAGATATTTTGGCGGCTGTTTTAACTGTGCTTGGATATTCTTTAAATGATACGATTATTATTTTTGATAGGATTAGAGAAGGTGTTAAAACAAGTAAAAATTCAAAACTTGATTTAATTATTAATGAATCAGTTTCTGCAACTTTATCAAGAACTACTTTAACAACAGGTTTAACTTTAATCACTGTTGTAGTGCTTTATTTCTTTGGTGGATCTATGATAGAAGGTTTTGCTCTAACTATGATAGTGGGTATTGTGGCAGGTACTGCAAGTTCTATATTTGTAGCAAGTCCAGCACTTTTATGGTTTAAATTTAGTGTTACGCAGTATCGTCAAAAAGAATTAGAAAAAGTAAAGAAAAAACAAGAAAAAGAGAAATTAAGAGCGATGTATGAAAAAGGAACGGTGTAAAAATGAATTGGGGTAAGGTTATTTATATCTTTTTTGCTCTAATGAGCTTAACTACAACCGCAGGATTTTTATATGATCAAAATGAAGTTGCATTATTTATTGCAGCTTGTGTGAATTTAATTTCTACTTTATTGAAAATTGGAGTTAGAAATTTCTTAGCAGCTGAATTATTTGCTAGTTCTTTAGTGGCTGATTTGCATTTAATTCCAGCTTTTGCTTTAATACAAATTAATCCAGAAGCTAATATTATGGTTTATACTTTAGCAATTGGTGCTTTGATAGCTAATATCTTTTCAATGATTTTAGTTATAGTTGATTCAGTAAAAAGTCAAGAAGAAAATTAGGAGTTAAAATGGCATATGAGGCAGGTAAAATAGAAAAAAAATGGCAAAAAATTTGGCAAGAAAAAGAATATTTTGAGCCAAAAGATGATTTTTCTTTACCAAAAAAATACATTTTATCTATGTTTCCATATCCAAGTGGTAGAATTCATATGGGGCATGTGAGAAACTATAGCATAGGTGATGCTATGGCTAGATATTATAGAAAAAAAGGTTTTAATGTCTTACATCCTATAGGTTTTGATAGTTTTGGTATGCCTGCTGAAAATGCTGCGATAAAACACGGTATTCATCCTAAGAAATGGACTTATGAAAATATTGATTATATGCAAAATGAACTTGCTTCTTTGGGCTTTTCCTTTTCTAAAAAAAGAATGTTTGCTACTTCTGATCCTTTATATACTAAATTTGAGCAAGAATTTTTCATTAAAATGTATGAAAAAGGACTTGTTTATACTAAAGAAGCTGAAGTTAATTGGTGTGAGAATGATAAAACAGTCTTAGCAAATGAGCAAGTTGAAGATGGCAAATGTTGGCGTTGTGGACATGAAGTCATTAGAAAAAAAATGCCAGGATATTATGTAAAAATTACCGCTTATGCAGATGAATTATTGCAAGATCTTAAAAAATTAGAAAGAAAATGGCCAAGTCAGGTTTTGACTATGCAAGAAAATTGGATAGGTAAAAGCACAGGGCTTAGTTTTGATTTTGATATAGAAGAAAATGATAAAATCAGTTCAAAAAAGATCAATGTTTTTACAACAAGAGCTGAGACTATTTATGGAGTGTCTTATATTGCTTTAGCACCTGATCATGAAATAGTAAACGAATTAATTGATAAAAAATTACTAGATCAAGATACTATTATAAAAATTCAAAATATACAAAATCAAACACCCCGCCAAAGACAAGCTGCACCAAAAGAAGGATATTTTTTAAATCTTCATGTAATCCATCCACTAAGTAAAGAAAAAATTCCTTTATGGGTAGCTAATTTTGTTTTAAGTGATTATGGTAGTGGGGCTGTTATGAGTGTGCCTGCTCATGATGAAAGAGATTATGAGTTTGCAAAAACTTATAATTTAGCTATAAAAAAAGTAATTTATAAAGATGAAAATGACGCACAATGCTACACTTTAAAAGAAGGTGTTTTAACTAATAGTGGCGAATTTGATCAATTAGAATGTAATGATGCTAGAGAAAAAATTAGTTTAAAAATTGAATCTTTGGGTATTGGTAAAAAGGTTACCAATTTTAAAATTCGTGATTGGGGTGTTTCTAGACAAAGATATTGGGGTGCTCCTATACCAATGATTAAGTGTAATTCTTGTGGCATAGTTCCTCAAAAAATAGAAAATTTACCTATTACCTTGCCTGAAGATGTGATTATAAATGGAGAGGGAAATCCACTTGATAAGCATGAAATATGGAAAGAGTGCATTTGTCCAAAATGTGGCAAAAAAGCACAAAAAGAAAGCGATACTTTAGATACTTTCTTTGAAAGTTCTTGGTATTTTGCGCGTTTTGCAAGTGATGATAAAACATGGCAAGAAAAAGCGGTAGATGAAAAAAGTGTTAATTATTGGATGAATGTTGATGAATATATTGGCGGGATTGAACATGCGATATTGCATTTACTCTATGCTAGATTTTTCCAAAAAGCACTTAGAGATTTGGGTTATTTAAAAGATGATGAGCCTTTTAATAGACTTTTAACCCAAGGAATGGTCACTAAAGATGGTGCTAAGATGAGTAAATCTAAGGGCAATGTAGTTGATCCTGATTATATTATAGAAAAATATGGAGCAGATAGTGCAAGATTGTTTATATTGTTTGCTGCACCACCTGCTAAAGAACTTGAATGGAACGATAGTGCGCTAGAGGGTGCGTTTAAATTTATCAATAGGCTTTATGAAAAGGCTATGAGTTTAGAATGTGGAAAATTACAAGAAATTGATCATCAAAGTTTAAATAAAGAAGAAAAATATGCTAGATTAAAAGTATATGAAGCTTTGAAAAAATCTTTTGAAGTTTATGAAGAAAGTTTTGCCTTTAATACCTTAATAGCTGCATGTATGGAAGCTTTAAATGCCTTAAATGCTATAAATCATAAAGAAGTTTTAAAAGAAGCTTTTTATATTATTTTAAATATTTTAGAGCCTATTATCCCTCATGTTTGTTTTGAGCTTAGCGAGCATTTGTTTAAATGTGAAAATTTTAAAGTATTAAAAATAAAAGAAGAAGTTTTTGTAAAAGATAGTTTTAATATAGCTATTAGTGTTAATGGTAAAAAAAGAGCACAGATTGAAATAAATTCAGATGCTAAAGAAGATGAGATTTTAGCTTTGGCTAAAGAAAATGTTGCAAAATGGCTAGAAGGAAAAACCATTGTAAAAGAAATTTATATTGATAAGAAATTGGTAAATTTGGTGGTTAAATGAAAAAATATTTAATATCTTTTTTTGCTTTTTTTATTATATCTTGTGGATATATCCCATCATCTCAAATGGCAAGTAGGGTTTTGGGTGAAAATGTATTTTTGAAAATCAATATTAGTAAACAAGATCCCGAAAATAGTGTTTATATAACAGATATTTTAAGAGAAGCTATGCTTAATAAGCTTGGCAGAAAAGTCACAGATGAGCATAATGCAGATAGTTCTATTATAGTTACGATGAAAAAGTTAGAATTTCATCCTATGGTGTATGATAGAAATGGTTATGTAGTTAATTATAAAGCAGAGCTTTACTTGGAATTTCTTATGCGTTATAAAAATGGTAAAGAAGAAGTTGTAAATACCAAGGGAAGTTATAATTTTGATATTAATCCAAATTCTATTATTAGCGATCAAGCTAGATTTGAAGCAATTAAAAATGCATCAAGTGAAGCTTTTGATGAATTTGTTTCTATCATAGCTATTAGGGGTTATAAATAAATGGCAAGTCATATCAATGAGATTGCAAAAGAAACATTGATAAAATTAAAAGAGCGTAAGTTGCATCCAACTCCTGAAAATTATAGTGAGGTGTTTGAAGAATGTGCTAAAAAAGCGGGGGTGATGAGTTTTAATAAAGCAAGGATAGAAAAATATACTAATCTTTTAGATGATATTTATAAGCAAGAGCTAAAAGGAAAAAGTATTCGAACTATTGATGAGTTTTTGATGTTTTTAGTTTCTAGGCTTAATAGGCAAGTAAGTAGAAAATATGAAGATGTTTATGCTTTGCTTGATTTGATTGTGCAACAGCTTAGTATTAGCAAAGATAAAAAAATCAAAGAATTAGCAAAAATTACTCAACACAGATTATCTCAAGCTATGGATTTAGAAACCATATATCTTTTAAGGGCTAAATGGAGAGAGCTTGAAAAATCTTATGAGGATTATGAGCTTTTAAAAAAATTAGAAGAATTTAATATTCGAGCGTTTTTGGATTTTCACACTTTAGTTGAAAAACTCATTGTTATGTTAAAGGAGAGATCTTATGAGAAGCAGGCTGAACTTTTACTAGCTTCTTTGGAGTCTTTGTTTGGAGTAAGTAAAGAGCTTGAGCAGTTTAAGCAAAATTTAAAAGAAAATCCTAAATTAATTGCCAGGAAAGAATTTGCACATGAGTATTATTTAATGTTGCAAAAAAAAGAAGCAACAGATAAATATTATATACAAAAAAACCTTTCTTTTTTTAATCAGCACTTAGAAAGCTTAAATGAAATGGTATCAAAGCTTTATGATAACAGCCAAGAAGATGTGAAATTTATTAATGCTTTAACTAAAGATGAAAATGGTAATGTTCAAATTAATTTTGATACACTAAAAGATAAACTTTTGTATGCAAACGAGCAAATAGCGCAAATTAAAACTCAAATTCAAGCTACAAGTGACGATGAGCAAAGAGAGCAGTGGAGTCTTGCTCAAGAACTTAAAAAACTTGATGAAAACTATAAGCTTTATGCTGTTAATTATGCATTATGTTTTTTTAAAATTAATAATATAGAGCATGTTATTAATGTCTATGGTGTTGATAGCTTTAAGGCAATTAGTGGAAAGTTTAAAAAGATACTTAAAGATTTATGTAAAGATATGGGTGAAATTTGGATTTTAGATGAAAGTTCTTATTTGGTTATACTTCCGGGTAAAAATTTAGAAAGTGCTCAGATTTTTATAGAAAAAGCCTTAAAGCTTATAGATGATTATAAATTTATTTATAAAGAAGAAGTAGTTAAACTTATTTTATCATCTTCTTACATAGAAAAAAAAGAATTTCCAGATGGCGATATTTTAAAAGAATTAATCCAAAAAGCTTAGCATGAAATTTCAACAAACACTTTCACAAAAAACTATGTATGTGCAAAAAATTAGTAGATTTTTTATGTTTAGTATGTATGAGAAGTATAAAAAATTTATTCCAAAAACTAAAAATATCCAAATTATTGGCACTAATGGCAAAGGAAGTACGGGTAGATTTTTAGCGCTTTTACTTTTAGAGCAAGGATATAAAGTAGGTCATTATACAAGTCCACATATTTTTGAATTTAATGAAAGATTTTGGTTAAATGGCAAAATTGCAAGCAATGAACTTTTAGAAAAAGCGCATGAAAAACTAGAAAGTGTTTTTTTGGAAGATGTAAAAAAACTTAGTTATTTTGAATACGCTACTTTTTTAACTTTTTTTATTTTTAAAGATTGTGATTATGTGATTTTAGAAGCCGGAGTAGGTGGGGAGTATGATGCGACAAGTGTTTTTGAAATAGATTTTAGTATTTTTACTAAAATAGGATTTGATCATCAAGATTTATTAGGTAAAAATTTAGAAGAAATAGCAAGAACAAAATTAAAAGCCATGAGTGCCAAAGCTTTAATTAATCATAAGCAAGAAGCAAAAGTATTAAATTTGGCTCAAAAAATAGCAAATTTAAAACAAGCTAGTTTAAGTATCAGTTTGCTAGAAAAAAATAATTTTATTTATACTTATGTGCAAGAATATATTCAAAAGCACAATTTTGCAACTTTTTTAAAAGATAATCTTTTTTTAGCTTTAGAAGCTTTTTCTAAAATTTGTGCTAAAAATGAAAAAGAATTAATTCAAAGTATCAAAAATCTACCAAAACTTGATTTAAAAGGAAGGTGCGAACAAATAAGTCAAAATATTTTTATTGATGTAGGACATAATGAAATGGCGGCTTTAGCTTTAGTTGAAATTTTCAAGGAAAAAAAAGTTCATTTAGTTTATAATTGCTTTTTAGATAAAGATTCTTATAAAATTTTAAAGGTTTTAAAACCTATAATAAAAATAGTTGAAATTTATGATTATGAAAGTAAAGATAGACCTTTGGCGGGTTCTGTTTTGCTAGAAAATTTAGAAAAATTAGATATTGTTTATCAAAAATTTGAACAAATAAAAAAAGATGAGTTATATTTAGTTTTTGGTTCTTTTGTATTGGTAGAAAAATTTTTAAGAGGCTATAATGAAAGATAAATTTACGCTAACTATTACAGATGTAAATGGTTCTAGACATTTTTTATTAAGTCAGATTATAAAAAAAGTAATAATTTATTTTACTACTTTTGTTTTTGTTGTTATAGTTTTAGGTGCTTTATATATTAATTATCTAGCAGATAAGCGTTCAGAGCTTTTAAAAGAACAAGAAATATTATCTTCAAAGAATACTAAATTGTTTTCTCAAAATGAGAGTATGCAAAAAAGTTTAGAAGAAAAAACAGCCTTATATGATGAACTCCAAACCCAACTTGCAGATATTGAGGATAATTTAGGCTTAAAGCAAGATGAAAGTTTAGATATACCAGAAAGATTAGAAAAAGTCAAACTTACTAATGATCAAGCTTATTTATTTTTAACACAAATTCCAAATGGTCATGTGATAGAAGATAATGGAGTCACAGGTAATTTCGGATGGCGTCATCATCCTATATTAAATAAAAAAGAATTTCATCCAGGTATTGATTTAAGAGCAGCTTTAAAAACTCCTATTTATGCGCCTGCAAATGGAGTGGTTGAATACGCTGCATATAGCAATAATGGTTATGGTTACTCAGTGATTTTGATCCATAATTTTGGTTTTAAAACGGTTTATGCGCATATGACGCGTCAGGATGTTGTCAAAGCAGGGCAATTTGTAAAAAAAGGTGATTTGTTGGGTTATACAGGAAATACAGGTCTTTCTACGGGGCCGCATTTGCATTATGAGGTTAGATTTATTAATAAACTTTTAGATCCTAAGATTTTTATAGATTTAAACCGAAAAAACTATGAACAAATTTTTGAAAAAGAAAGGAGAGTGCCATGGCAATCTTTAATAAAGGCTCTATTGCTGCAGTATCCGAAACTACAGTCATTTCAAACGGAGCAAAAATAGAAGGAAAATTTTATTTTGATTCTATGCTTCATTTAGATGGAGAAATTACAGGAGTAATTAATTCTTCTAATGTGATAGTGATAGGTAAAAGTGGTGTTTTAAAAGGACAAGTTAAGGCAAGTAAAATAGTAATCAATGGAGTTTTTGAGGGAGAAATGCAAGTTGATTCTTTAGAAATTTTATCCGGCGGTGTGCTTAATGGTAATATCATAGTTAAACAATTAAGTATTGAAAATGGTGGGAAATTTAACGGAAGTAGTAAAATAATTGAAAAAGAAGAAGAGCTTGCAACTATTGATGTGAGTATAGAAAATTCAGAAAATGCAAGCTAAATTATATGAATATTTATTAAGTAATAAAACTGAGTTAATAATTTGTGAGAATGATAAAGAAGCAGATGAATTAGCTCAAGTTTGCTTATTTTTAAAATTAAAAACTTTTATTTTACCTGATTTTAGAGCAGAATTTGGTAGCGATTTACGCTCTTTTTCTAAAGAACTTTTTGAAATTTGTAAAGTATTAAATGCTTATCATAAAGAAAATGAAAATAAAATTTTAATATCTCCTATAAAAACAATTTTGCAAAAATTACCAGGTAAAAAGCATCTAAAAAACATTATTCTTAAAAGAAATTCACTTCTTGCTTTAGAGAAATTTAAAGAAGAAATTTTACATAGTGGATATGAGTTTGTAGATATAGTTCAAGATAAGGGTGAAATTTCAATACGCGGGGATATTATAGATATTTTTGCGATTAACGAAGAACAACCTTTTAGAATTTTACTTTTTTCAGATGAGATAGAAAGTATAAGATATTTTGATATACATACGCAAAAATCAATCCCTGCTGAACTCTCTAATATAGAAATTTGTCCTTTTTTGAGTGCTTTTAGTCAAGAACAATATGAAAATTTACAAGAAAAAATTCAAAATTTCCAAAGTCAAAGCATTATAAATGATGTTAATTCTTTAGGTTTTTGGTGTGTTGATGATTTTTGTGATTATTTAGATTTAAATTTTGTAAGCATAAAAAAATTTGATGTAAATGATTTTGAAGAAGATATTAGTAAAATCAATCAAAATATTTTACCCGAACCAAAATTTTATAAAGATTTGGTAAGTTCTTATAATTATGATTTTTTCACTTTTCACAAAGATAAAAAAATTATTATTTTAGCAAAAAATGAAGCTTTGTTTAAAGCTTTAAATTTACAAGAATTTTCAAATATTAAATTAAAAATATCCCAAGAAAGAATTAATTTAAGTACTCAAGATGAGCTTATCATATCTTTAAATAAAAAAGAAAAAAATAAAAGAGTTAGAAAAGCAAGTTTGGTAATAGATGAGCTTAGAGTTGGGGATTTTGTTGTGCATGAAGATTATGGTGTAGCTAAATTTTTAGGTCTTGAGATTATTGCAATAGCAGGAGCAAAAAAAGAATTTGTCGCTCTTGGGTATTTAAATAACGATAAGCTTTTATTGCCTGTTGAAAATTTATATATGATTGATAAATATATCGGTGCAAGTGGTGGCGTGCCTTTACTTGATAAGCTTGGAAAAGGAAGTTTTTTAAAAATCAAGGAAAGATTAAAAGAAAAATTATTTGCCATTGCTTCAAATATAGTTTCTTTAGCAGCGGCTAGAGCTTTGATAAAAGCAAAAGAATTAAAAATTTCTCAAGAATTACAAGATGAATTTATCAATAAGGCAGGATTTTTTTACACTAAAGATCAAAGTCAAGTTTGTCAAGAAATCACTCAAGATTTAAAAAGTATGCAGGTGATGGATAGGCTTTTAAGTGGCGATGTGGGTTTTGGTAAAACAGAAGTTGCTATGAACGCTATATTTACTTGTGTAAAAAGTGGTTATACGGCTTTATTTTTTGTGCCAACTACTTTGCTTTCAGCCCAGCATTTTAAAACCTTAAAACGAAGATTTGATTCTTTTGATATAGAGGTTTTTAAGCTAGATCGTTTTACTAGTGCTAAAGAAAAAAAACAAGTTTTAGCATTTTTAAAAGAAAATAAGCCTTGTGTAGTGGTTGGAACGCATTCTCTTTTAGGGGTTGAGTGTGAAAATTTGGGTTTAGTCGTGATAGATGAGGAGCATAAATTTGGTGTAAAACAAAAAGAAAAACTCAAGGAACTAAGTAAAAATTCACATATTCTATCTATGTCGGCAACACCTATACCAAGAAGTTTAAATCAAGCTCTTAGTTCTTTAAAATCATATAGCGTTTTACAAACTCCACCTGAGGATCGTTTGGATGTGCGTACCTTTGTTAGAGAAAGTAGTGATGCTTTGATTAAAGAAGCTATTTCAAGAGAATTAAGAAGAGCAGGACAGATTTTTTATATACACAATCATATAGCAAGTATTGATGGGTGTAAAAAATATCTTTTAGATTTGTTTCCAAATTTAAAAATTTTAATCTTGCATTCTAAAATTGATGCAAAAATTACTGAAGAAGAAATGATTAAATTCGAAAATAAAGAATATGATTTATTGCTTTGTACTTCTATAGTTGAAAGTGGTATTGATTTGGCAAATGCAAACACTATCATAGTAGAAAATTCAGATCGCTTTGGTATGGCTGATTTGCACCAACTTAGAGGAAGAGTAGGGCGTAGTGCTAAGCAAGGATATTGTTATTTTTTGATTGAAAATAAGGAAAAAATCACAAAAGATTCTTTAAAAAGACTTACGAGTTTAGAGAGTAATTCTTATTTAGGCTCAGGAAGCGTGCTTGCTTATCATGATTTAGAAATTCGTGGTGGTGGAAATTTATTAGGCGTAGATCAAAGTGGACATATAGAACAAATTGGTTATAGTTTGTATCTTAAAATGTTAGAAGATGAAATTAATAAGCTAAGTAAAAAAGAAGAAATTAAAGAGAAAAAAATAGATCTAAAGCTTAATATCAATGCTTTTTTAAATAGTGAGTATATTAGCGAAGATCGTTTGAGATTAGAACTTTACAGAAGACTTAGTAAGTGTATGAGTATTAATGAAGTTTATGAGATAGAAAGTGAGATGAATGATCGTTTTGGAAGGCCTGATATTTTTACTAAGCAGTTTTTGGATTTAATCATCATAAAAATTTTAGCTAGCAAATATTATAAATTAGTGAGCAATTATGAGCAAAATATTTGTTTTGTAAAAGATGATGAGAGCAAAGAAGTCATTAAAGCAAAAAGTAAAGACGATGATGATGTAATTGAGGCTATTTTGATGCATTTAAGAAAGAGTGAAAAAGCATGAGTGGACATGAAATTTTTAAAGCTTTAGTTAATGCAAATATTGTTTATAAAGATTTTGAATGGCTAGAAAATAATACTTTAAGTGAGTTTGAAATTTTAATTTCTGTAGTTTTAACTCAAAATACAAATTGGAAAAATGTATTGAAAGCTTTGATAAATTTAAAACAAGCAAATATTACTAAGATAGAAGATTTATCAAATTTAAATACTCAAGATTTAGCGTTTTTAATAAAGCCAAGTGGATTTTATAATACTAAGGCAAAATATATTAAAAATTTTACTCAAAAATATTTTCAATATTTTAATTCTTTTGAACTTTTTAAAGAAGAAGTTGATAGAGAATGGCTTTTGGATATTAAGGGTTTTGGTCAAGAAAGTGCTGATGGAATTTTAAATTATATATGCAAAAAAGAAGTTTTAGTAGTTGATGCTTATAGTGCAAAAATAGCTAATTATTTAGGCTATGAGTGTCAAAGTTATGATGAGTTGGCAGATTTTTTAAAAAAAGACATAGCTAAAAATCAACAAGAATTGTGTGTTTTATTAAAAAAAGAATGTAAATTATATGAGCTTTATCAAATTTTTCATGCTTTAATTGTTTCTTTTTGTAAAACACATTTTCAAGGTAAAAAACTTTCAGAGGATGGTGTGCTTATTCTAGATCCTTTAAAATTTTAAATTTATTTTTTATTTAAAAAGTTATTTTTTTACGATTAAAGTGCTATAATGTATTTAACTTCATAAAAAGGAGAAGTAATGAATATAAGTATAGTTGGAAAGCAATTTGAGCTAACTGAGTCTATAAAAGAGTATGTGGAAAAAAGCTTTGATGCTTTAAGTAAATATGGCTTAGATGTGATTTCTGCGCGTTGTGTTATAAGTGCTGATGAAAGGCATGGAAAGAAAGGATTTTGGGCTGAATTTAGCATTAATCTAGCCGGTATTAATACAGTGGTTGTAAAGCAAAAAGATAAAGACTTATATGCTGCTATAGATTTAGCTACTGATAGAATTTCTAAGGTTTTAAGAAGATTGCATGATAAAAATATTACCCATAAACATCAAGATGAGATAAAAGAAAATTTAGTATTACCGAGCTTGATTGAGGAAGATGAGATAGTTCCAACAGAACTTGAGCTATATAAGCCTTTGGAAATTGAAGAAGCATTGGAAAAATTAAAAGCAAGTAAAGATATATTTTTAGTTTTTAATGACATAGATGCAAAAATGAGGGTGTTATATAAGAAAAAAGATGGTAAATTTGGTTTATTTTAAAAAACCTAGCCTTTTTTAAAGGCTAGGTTTATTAGAAGAGTTTGTTAAAAATTTTATCTATTGCTTGATCTACTTTTTTACCTGTATTTTTAGCACCATCACTAGCATTTCCGCCTATTGTATTAACAATGGAATTTACAACACTTTTTGTATCAAGACTTACTTTAGGATCTTGTGTTGTTCCTTTTATAGTACCTTTGAAGTTTGCTCTATCAATGACGATATTAAAAGGAATATTTAATTTGGTACTTTTTGTATCAACCTTACCTTTGCTAATATTTATATTGCTTCTATCAGCCACTAGGTTTAAATTTAAATCTATAAGATTTTTGTTGATGTTTATTTTGGCTTCACCGTTGCGATATACATCTTGAGTGATATCTTTTTGTAAAAGTAACATTAAAGCACCTGTGATAAGATTTTTCTTAAGTTGCCCATCGGCTAAATTCATTAGCACTACACCACTTTCTTTTAAAAGATTATAATCAATGCTTAAATTTGATTTTGCTTGGTAATAATCAGGTAAATCTAAGCTTTGAGTTAAATTTGAAAGATCGGTATTTTGCATTTTAGCGTTAAAAATATTATTTTTTAAAGTGGCATTTAATGAGCCGTTAAATATATTTTTACTATTAATACTTGCATCTATTAAAGCGTTTTTAAAATCAAATTTTCCTTCAAAATCAGCCTTGCCTTTTAAGTTTCTATCAACTAAAAATCCTAGCTTAGAAAAATCTTGCAATGATATATTATAAGTGCTTACTAGAGCCATTTGATTAAGATCAAATTTACCTTTTAATGAATTAATATTTGCAAATGAACTTAGAACTTTAGCGTTAAAATCAATGATTGATTTAGAAATTTTTCCATCAAGATTGATTTTTGCTGAAGTATTCTTTGGAAATTTTTTCTCTAAAAGCTTGGATAATTCTACTTCATTAAAAGAAGAATTAATATTTGCTTTAAAATCACCATTAATATTGTTAAAATCAAGTGACTTTAAGTCAATATCTGCATTTACATCACCAAATGCTAAAACTTTTTGTCCTATCAAAGGAAAAAGTTGTTCTAATTTTATATTATCAATCTTTGCTTGTAAACTTTTTCCATTGGATTTTGCATTGATAAGCCCTTGCATGATTTTAATATTTGCATCAAGATTTTGAATTTGATTTGACTTAAGATCAACTTTGGCATCTAAATTTAAAGGTCCATTGAGATCTTGTTTGGTTAAAGGTTTTAATTTGTTAAGATTATCCACAAAAGCACTAATTTGTACGTTTAAATCTTTGTTTGTAAGGTTATATGAACCTTTTAGTTGAGGTATTTTTGCTATGTTTGAATCAAGTAAAGCTTCATAATCAATCAAAGAATTTTTCGCATTTGCTTTAGCTTGTAAGTTAAAATTTATTTTTGGAAAATCAAGATTGCTTAGTTTTTTAAATTCCATAACATTTATATTTGCATTGTTTAACCTAGTGTTTAGATTGAAATTTTTAAAATCAAGCCCTTGTGCTTTTAAATCTAAAACTAATTTAGAATTAATAAAAGCAGGTATGGATATGGTTTTTAAAAGTTCTGCTACTTCTATATTAGTTGTATTGATATTAAGATTATTATTTTCTAAAACAGCTTTTAAGTTACCACCAAATCCAAGTAAGTCAGCATCTAATTTTTGCAATTGATTGTTTGCAAAAATTAAATTACCTTGAATTTGACTTTTACCTTGGAGTTTCATTTTGGCTAGAGATGAAAATTGATTAAAATCATCTATTTTGATATCAAAATCACTAGTTAAGCTTTGTTTTGCTATATCATAAATGCTTTTTTGTGTATAAAGTTTGAAGAAGTTGCTTAAAATTTCACTTTTAGAAATAACTTCATTGCTTTGGATTAAAGATCTTATTTCACCTTTTATATAGCTTTGTTTTGGTAAGCTTAGATTAAAATCTTTTTCAATTAGAGTATTGTTGATAGAACTTGTGTAAAAATTAATCAAAGCATTACCATTTGGTTTTAAATCTTTAGCTTGTATATCACTTATAATACTAATTTTTCCTTGAGCATATCTTGGTAGATTAGCAAAATCTAAAATTTGAGCCAAATCTATATTTTTACCAATAAATTCAAGATTTATAGGAGAAAAATCAACAATTTTTGCATCTAAGCTAAGATTAGAATCAAACAAAAATCCATTGCCTTTTACTGAAAAATTACTACTTTTACCTATAACATTGCCCTTAAATGTAAAATCTTTATCGCTTTTTAAGCCAAGTTCTTGAATATAATTTTGTTTGAATCCTAAAAGATAGTTTAAATCAAATCCTAGTCTTAAAGGTGATATACCACCTTCTATGTTAGCAAAAAATTTATCATCAATATTTGCTTTAATGTCAAGTTGTGAAAAACTAATTTTAAAATTTTCAAATTTAACATTCATACCACTTTTTTGAGCAATAATCGTTTCGATTCTTGGCTTTAAAAAAGCATTACCCATGCTTGTAAATAATAATGTATATATAGCTAGAAATGCTATACACACTACACCTAAAAGAATGTAAAGAATTTTTTTCATGAGAAACCTTTATAATAATATATCATATAAATTTAGTGATATAGACTAAACTTATATGATATATTTTACTTAATTTATTGACAATTAACTTTCTTTAATGTATAATTCTATCACTCAAAAACAAAGAGTGCTAAAAATGGCACATTTTAGAAAGGATAAAAAATGAATTTTCAACCTCTAGGAAAGCGTATTTTAGTAAAACGCTTAGAAGAAATGAAAACTACTGCTTCTGGGATTATTATACCAGATAATGCTAAAGAAAAACCATTAAATGGTGAAGTTGTTGCAGTAAGCAAAGAAATAGAAGATATTAAGGTAAATGATAAAGTAATGTTTGCAAAATACGGTGGAACTGAAATTAAACTTGATAATGAAGAGTATTTAGTTCTTAATGTTGAAGATGTTTTAGGGATTATTAAATAAAAAAGGATAAAAAATGGCAAAAGAAATATTTTTTTCAGATGAAGCAAGAAATAAACTTTATGAAGGTGTTAAAAAACTTAATGATGCTGTAAAAGTCACTATGGGGCCACGCGGTCGTAATGTATTAATCCAAAAAAGTTTTGGTGCTCCAACTATCACAAAAGATGGTGTGAGTGTAGCTAAAGAAGTGGAATTAAAAGATTCTTTAGAAAATATGGGTGCTTCTTTAGTTAGAGAAGTAGCTAGTAAAACAGCTGATCAAGCAGGCGATGGAACAACAACAGCAACAGTTTTAGCGCATGCTATTTTTAAAGAAGGTTTGAGAAATATTACAGCAGGTGCTAATCCTATCGAAGTTAAAAGAGGTATGGATAAAGCTTGCGAAGCTATAGTAGCTGAACTTAAAAAACTTTCTCGTGAAGTTAAAGATAAAAAAGAAATAGCTCAAGTTGCAACAATTTCTGCGAATTCAGATGAGAAAATCGGAAATTTAATCGCTGATGCTATGGAAAAAGTTGGAAAAGATGGTGTTATCACTGTTGAAGAAGCAAAATCAATCAATGATGAATTAAATGTAGTTGAAGGTATGCAATTTGATAGAGGTTATTTAAGCCCATATTTCATTACAAATACTGAAAAAATGACAGCTGAATTGCAAAATCCTTTTATTTTGTTATTTGATAAAAAAATTGCCAACTTAAAAGATTTATTACCAATTTTAGAACAAATTCAAAAAACAGGAAAACCACTTTTAATTATAGCTGAAGACATTGAAGGCGAAGCTTTGGCAACTTTAGTTGTAAATAAATTAA
The DNA here is from genome assembly GCF_024723655.1 of Campylobacter sp. RM5063. Taxonomy (NCBI): domain Bacteria; kingdom Pseudomonadati; phylum Campylobacterota; class Epsilonproteobacteria; order Campylobacterales; family Campylobacteraceae; genus Campylobacter; species Campylobacter sp. RM5063. The sequence continues at coordinate 56,147 of NZ_JANQDA010000004.1, forward strand.
GAGGTGTTTTAAATATTTCAGCAGTTAAAGCTCCTGGCTTTGGCGATAGAAGAAAAGCTATGCTTGAAGATATTGCTATTTTAACAGGTGGTGAAGTGATTTCTGAAGAGCTTGGAAGAACTTTAGAAAGTGCTAGTATTCAAGATTTAGGTCAAGCTTCAAGCGTGATTATTGATAAAGACAATACAACTATTGTAAATGGCGCAGGTGAAAAAGCAAATATTGATGCAAGAATTAACCAAATCAAAGCTCAAATTGCTGAAACAAGTTCAGATTATGATAGAGAAAAATTACAAGAAAGATTAGCTAAATTAAGCGGTGGTGTAGCGGTGATTAAAGTTGGTGCGGCTACTGAAACTGAAATGAAAGAGAAAAAAGATAGAGTTGATGATGCATTAAGTGCTACAAAAGCTGCAGTTGAAGAAGGTATAGTAATAGGTGGTGGCGCTGCATTAATCAAAGCAAAATCAAAAATCAGCTTGAGTTTGCAAGGCGATGAGGCTATTGGTGCAGCTATTGTAGAAAGAGCATTAAGAGCACCTTTAAGACAAATTGCTGAAAATGCTGGATTTGATGCTGGTGTAGTTGTAAATACAGTAGAAAATAGTAAAGAAGAAAATACTGGTTTTGATGCTGCAAAAGGTGAATATGTAAATATGCTTGAAAGCGGTATTATCGATCCTGTTAAAGTAGAAAGAGTAGCCTTGCTTAATGCGGTATCAGTAGCTAGCATGCTTTTAACAACTGAAGCTACAATTAGCGAAATTAAAGAAGACAAACCTGCTATGCCTGATATGAGTGGCATGGGTGGTATGGGAGGCATGGGTGGTATGATGTAATAACCGCCTTTATATTCTTTAGCTTTCTTTATAGAGTTGCTTTTTGTAGCAACTCTTTTAAATTCTTTCATATTTTTTCATACTCGTTTTATTTTGTTATAATAGATGTAAAATTATAAGGATTTTACATGAAAAATTTACAAGAAGAGCAATTTTCTAACTCAAAATATATTAAACCTAAAAGATATACTTATATAGGTAAAGATAACAAAAAATACACTTGGGATTTTATAGAAGCATTAGATAGTGTTTCTGTTTTTTTATATCATACTCAAAAAGATTCTTTTGTTTTTGTAAAGCAATTTAGAATTCCTTTATGGGATTATCAAAAACGCAATAACTTAAATTTAAACGAGATGGGGTTTAGTATAGAGCTTTGTTCAGGTCTTGTTGATAAAGATTTGAGTTTAGAGGAAATAGCTAAAGAAGAATGTATTGAAGAACTAGGTTATGCTCCTAAGGTTGTAGAAAAAATAGGGGAATTTTATACAGGTTTTGGTTCAGGTGTTAGTAGACAATTTTTATTTTTTGCTGAAATTAATGAAGATGATAAAATTGGTAATGGTGGTGGAATTGAGGGAGAAGATATCCAAGCAGTATGGATAAAAAGAAAAGATTTTGAAAAATTTTCTAAAGAAAATCCTATAAAAACTCCTTTACTTGAGTATGCGTATTTGTGGTTTAAGGGTAAGAATTAATCTTACCTCTTTTTATTTTTCCTCTTTATTTTCAATATTTAGATCTTTTTCATCAAGCATTTCTTTAAAGATTCCAAATAAATCTTCAGAAGCCTTTTCAGCATTAGAGCATTTATCTAAAATTTGATTTTGTACTAGTTTATCACTTGTATCTTCATTATGTGCTAAAGCAACGGCTTGGTTCATATTTTCATGTACTTTTTGATGTGGTAAATTTAACTTACCAAAAGCTCTTCCGCCAGAAAATCTTTCCTTACCAATACCAGCAATCCATTTTGCAAGTCTGCAACTTAAATGATCAGATAAAGTTTTTCCTGAAGCATGAATAATTTCATTATATCCATTTAATTTAAATGCAATATGATCTAGTTTTGCTAGTGATATGAATATTTCAGAGGTAATGCTTTTAGCGTGAGAACTAGTTGAATTTGCATTAGAAATTAATTGAGCAAAATTACTAGAGAATTTTACTATATGCTCATTAGATTCTAATGATACTTTTTCTACTTGTTCACTTTGTCCATACATCTCATCAGCATTTTGTTTTAATAGGTTAATATTTAATTCTACTTCAGAAGTTGCTTTTTGTGTTTTTTCAGCAAGTTTTCTTACTTCATCAGCAACAACAGCAAAGCCTCTGCCGTGTTCTCCTGCTCTAGCAGCTTCGATTGCGGCATTTAGTGCTAAAAGATTGGTTTGATCGGATACATCTTTGATTAAGTTAATAACATTAGTGATCTCATCAACGCTGCGGTGTAAATTTCCCGCTGTATCTCTTGAGCGATTAGCTGATTCTATAATGCTTTGAAGTGAAGATATGATAGAGTGAGTTATTGAATTTAACTCTTGCATATCTTTTAAAGAGGAATCGGAATATTGAGAAATCATTTCCGCTTTATTAACATTTTCCTGCATATCACTTTGAACATTTGCAATACCTTTTAAAACACCATTTAATAGCATTTCCAAAAGATTTGTTTCAAGTTCAGTTTTTCCGCAATTTCCTTGAAGTTGTTTTTCATAATTTTTAATTAATTCTTGTTTTTCTGAAAGAAGTCTTTTGTTTTCTTCTTCTAGTTCTTTGATTTTATTTTGTAAATTTTCAAAGTCTTGTGATAATTGACTTTTTTTCCCAAACATATTTAATCCTTAAAAGTTAAAAAAATCGGTAGAAATTATTTTTTATAATTTGATAAATAAGTATTTAATTCATCCTTTAATTTTAACTTTTCTTTCTTTAGATTTGCTATTTCTAAGCTATCTAGATGAATTCTACCTTCTTCTGCATCTTTGATTTTGTGATCAAGTTTGTTGTGCTCTTCAAACAACTTATCAAAATGCATATCCTTGCCTTTTAACTCGGTGATTAAATCCCTAAATTCATGTAGCATGTAAGCCTCCTTTTTTTGAAATTTTATTGTTATTGATTATAGCTTAAATAAGTTAAATGTATTTTAACTCGTCAGGTTTTTGTTTATTTTTAATGATCTTTTTAGCTATTTTTATACTATCTGCTGTACCAACGATTAACAATTTTGCACCAGTGCCTATTAAAGTGTCTCCTCTTGGCATAGGGGTAAATTTTTTATTTTCCAAAATTCCTACTATGCTAACATTTACCATATCTCTTAAATGGATTTCTTTTAGTCTTTTAAATCTCACCCATGACTCGTCAGGAATTTTAACCTCTTCTAAATCAATAGGGCTATTTTTTTTGTAAAGATAATTTTCTAATAAATTTTCCATATCAGGTCTTGCTGACATAGCACTAAGTCTTTGTGCGACCAATTTTGTAGCAGAAACTATGGAATTTGCTCCAAGTTTTTTGAGTTTTTCAGTTTCGTCTTCATTGCTTGAGCTAGCTAGTATAAAATAAGGATTGATTCTTTGTAATTCTTTTTCAAACAATCTCACTGAAGCAATGATGGCTATATTATCTGCTATGTTATTGCTAAGAGTAATTACACCTTTTGCGCTAGAAAGATTGGTCTTTAAAAAGGCTATATTTGTATGTGGGGCACTTTCTATATAATAAGGATAATTATATTTTTCAGCTATCTCGCTAAAATTTTCTATTTCATCAACAACAACAAAAGGAATGTGATTTTCTTTGAATTGCTGTGCTAGTTCTATGGTAAAATCATTGTGATAGCATATTACAAAATGATTTTTTAATCTTGCAACTTTATGAAGCATTCTTCTCTCCTTGATTATTTTAGACAAGATTCCTTTTTTTACTATTTCTATCACTAAACCCATGCAAAAAGTAAATATTGTAAAAGTTAATAACACATATATAACGGTAAAAATTCTACCCGCTGTTGGTATGGGATTGACTTCAGTGTAGCCTAAAGTGGTAAATGTCATACCAGCTTGGTAAATAGCATCATTGAGATTATAATTACTTGTAAGCATATAACCAAAAGCTCCAATTAGTGTCATTATTACGACAGCAATAAGAGGGATTCTTAAAAATCTAAGCTGCTCGTAAAGCTCGTCATTGAGGTTGATTGAAGGTTTTGGAGAGGGGGACCAATTGAGGAATTTTTGTAGCTTTTTCAAAAAAGACATAATAATTCCTCGTTTATATTAAGGATTATTTGCTACTCTGTTTTTTAAGTGTTCTTAAAGTTGAAGCAGCAACTCTAACTTTTCTAGTAGTTCCATCTTCTAAAGTAATACGAACTGTTCTTAAATTTGGCAAAAAGCGTCTTTTAGTTTTGTTGTTAGCATGGCTAACATTGTTACCTACCATAGGTCCTTTTCCTGTAATTTGGCAAATTCTTGACATAAATTTTTCCTTATGAAATAAAAATAATTTTTAGCATTATATCTAAAGCAAGCTTAAAAAAATCAAATATTATTAAAAATACATAAAGAAAATTTGATAATAAGTATGATAAAATTATTTTTTATTTTATTGGAGATATATAATGTATGTAGCGCCAAGTTTATTGTCTGCAAATTTTTTAAACTTAGAAAATGAGATTAAAGAAGTATCTCAAGCGGGAGCTGATTTGTTGCACATTGATGTGATGGATGGACATTTTGTGCCAAATCTTACTTTTGGTCCTTGTGTGATTGAAAATATTTCAAAAATTACTTCAGTACCTTTAGATGTGCATTTAATGGTGCATAATGTTAGTAGTTTTGTAGATTTATTTATACCTATAAAACCAAAATTTATTAGTTTTCATTTAGAAGCTGAAAACCATCCTATTAGGGTGTGTGAGTATATAAGAAAAAACGGCATTCATCCTGCTATTGTATTAAATCCACATACTCCAGTTTCAAGCATAGAACATATTTTAGAATTTGTAGATATGGTGCTTTTAATGAGTGTTAATCCAGGCTTTGGCGGGCAAAGTTTTTTACCTTTGGTGTATAATAAAATTCGCCAGTTAAGAGAAATGATAGATAGGAAAAATCTTAAAGTTTTTATAGAGGTTGATGGTGGGATAAATGGCTTAAATGCACCTGATTTGGATGAAGCAGGAGCTGATATTTTAGTCGCGGGTAGTTATATTTTTTCTTCGCAAGATAAAAAAACAGCAATTAATTCTTTAAAGCTTGAATTTTGAGCCAACAACAAATCGATGATTTAATCATCAAACTAAGCAAAGAAAATAAACCTTTTCCTTGGGTTTTAAAAGAACTTGCAAAAATAGAAGAATTAAACCACTATGATTTTGATTTATATATTTTTGAGCTTTTAGGACTAGGGGTAGAGCTTAATGCACAAAATTGTTTGTGTTTAAAAAGTAAAAATACAAAAATAAAAGATGAGATATTTTGTGTTGTAGATATTGAAAGTACTGGCGGGATAAAAAGTGGTCAAATTTTAGAAATAGGTGCTGTAAAAATTCAAAATTATAAAGAAATTGATAGATTTGAGAGTTTTGTAAAAGTAGAAAGCATACCTGAAAATATTACAGAATTAACCGGGATTAGTTTAGATATGGTAGAAAATGCTCCTTCTTTGAAAGCTGTGTTAAATGATTTTAAGTTATTTTTAAAAGATAGCATTTTTGTAGCACACAATGTGCGTTTTGATTATCATTTTATATCTAAAGCTATGTATGAAAATGATTTTGGAGTGCTTTTAAATAGAAGATTGTGTACTATTGATTTAGCTAAAAAATGCATTGAAAGTCCCAAATACGGCCTTGATGCTCTAAAAGAGTTTTTGTGTATTGAAAGTAAGCATCATAGAGCCTTAAGTGATGCTTTGGCTGCAAGTGAAATTTTAAAATACTGTCTTAAAAAAATTCCTTTTTACATTAAAACTACTGAAGAATTGTTACATTTTAGCAAGCAAGCTAAAAATCAAACAAAAAAATAAACTTTGTTTTGTATTTATTGCTATACTTCTTTTGCATAAATGACGGGAGCTTGTGATACAGGCTGAGAGTAAGCTAAAAGCTTAGACCGCACCAGAACTAGGTAATGCTAGCGTTGGGATAATTTATCAACTACTCACATACCCTTCATTTATCCAAATTTATTTCAAGGATAAATTCAAATGAAAACTCAAATGTCTTATGCAAAAGAAGGAATTTTCACAAAACAAATGCAAATTGTTGCGCAAAAAGAGCAAGTAAGTGAAGATTTTTTGCTTGAAAATATAGCATGTGGAAAAATTATCATTCCTGCAAATATTAATCATAAAGCATTAGATCCAAATGGTATTGGCTATGGACTTAAAACGAAAGTAAATGTAAATTTAGGCGTTTCAAATGATTGTGTAGATTATAGTGAAGAGATGAAAAAGGTAGAATTGGCTCACAAATTTAATATAGAAGCTATTATGGATCTTAGTAATTATGGTAAAACCAGTCGTTTTAGAGATGAGCTAATTGCTACTTCAAAAGCTATGATAGGTACTGTGCCTGTTTATGATGCGGTAGGTTTTTTGGAAAAAGATTTAAAAGATATTAAAGCAAAAGATTTTTTAGATGTAGTATATCATCATGCTAAAAGTGGAGTGGATTTTATGACAATTCACGCAGGGATAAATTCTCGTGCTGCTAGGGTTTTTAAAGAGTGTGATAGGATTACTAATATAGTTTCAAGAGGAGGTTCAGTTCTTTATGCTTGGATGCAAATGAATGATGCTGAAAATCCATTCTATGAATATTATGATGATTTGCTTGCTATATGTAAGGAATTTGATGTGACACTTTCTTTGGGTGATGCACTAAGGCCCGGTTGTACTCATGATGCAAGTGATGGAGCTCAAATTGCTGAACTTATAGAACTTTCATTGCTAACCAAAAGAGCATGGGCTCAAGATGTGCAAGTGATGATAGAAGGACCTGGTCATATGGCTATTAACGAAATAGAAGCTAATATGCAACTTGAAAAAAGAATTTGCAATGGAGCTCCATTTTATGTTTTAGGACCATTAGTTACTGATATAGGTGCAGGATATGATCATATAAGTGGAGCAATTGGTGGAGCAGTTGCAGCAGCAGCTGGTGCTGATATACTTTGTTATGTAACTCCTGCTGAACATTTAAGACTTCCAAATTTAGAAGATGTAAGAGATGGTATAGTAGCAACTAAAATAGCAGCTCATGCAGGAGATATAGCCAAGCTTCCCAAAGAAAGAAAAATAGATGATGAAATGAGTAAAGCAAGACAAGATATTGATTGGGAAAAAATGTTTAAATTAGCAATTGATGGAGAAAAGGCTAAGAAAATGTTTAATGAAAGAAAACCTGAAGAGCTTAATTCTTGTTCAATGTGTGGAAAAATGTGTGCTATGAACACTATGAATAAAATTTTAAAAGGTGAGGATGTAAGTTTGATAAAAGAATAAACCCTCAATTGCGAGGGTTTATTTTGATTAATCTATTACTTTATAATTATAAGGTTTTAGATTTTTATCATCTTCAAGAAGTTTTGCTGGTGGATTACCATTTACTTCTTGGTGTTTATAGTAGCGATCACCTGCTTTATTGCCATTTAGATCTACTTTATAGCGAATTTCACCTGGATTTAATTTTTGAATATCTTCAAAACCTAAATTTGAAGTTTTGAAATCTTTAATGCCATTTTTGGCTGCAATTTCTGCTAGCTTAGTTTGTCCTTGTCTTGACATATCAACTGATTGTAAAAGCATTCTTGAAGCTTCTCTAGGATTGTGGAAACCTGTTGAGTTTTCAGCACCTACAAAGTCTGCTCTAATTTGAGATTTTCTATGTAGTTCTAATACTTCTTTTAATTCAGTCGAAATTTTAGCATCATCTGCTTTGCCATCAGTTTGAAATTTAGGCATTTTTCCAAGTTCTGCACGAATAGTTTCTATATCTTTAATCAAGCTTACTAAAGAATATTCAGCTGTTCTTAAATCATGAGCTACTGAATTTTGAATATCTTTTACTTGTTTAGCTAAATAGCTTTCGCTTTGAGTGTGACAAGTTTTACAAGCTGAGTTAATATCAACTAAAGGTGAAGTAATATTGTGGTTAGTAACTTTTTTTGCACCTTTTCTAATATAAGGCATATGACAATCTGCACAACTTACACCATTTGCAGCATGCACTCCACCACTATAAAGTTCGCTTTCTGGGTGTTGAATTTTAATCATTGGTGCTTTTGTGATTTTATGAACCCAATCACTTGGAAAATTTTCTCTATTTTTTTCATAATAATCATCAATCATTTCTATTCTAAATGGCTCGCCTTTTTTCCACTCACTCCATGGAAATGCTAGCTCTATACCATCAACTTCGATTTCAACTGGCTTGTTACCATCTCTCCAAGAATCAAACTCATCATAAGTTTTTTGAGTGCCATTCCACCATTTTTTAGAACTATCATTAGCAATACTTTCGCCTATAGTTTTCACTTTAGTGCCTGTTGGTTTGAAGTAGTATTCAACATGACATTGAGAGCATACTAAAGTTCTCATTTCGCTTCTTGAAGCTTTAATGCCTTGTTTTTCGTCTGCTTCATAACCTCTTGAAATTAATGCTTTAATTAAAGCTGGTCTTGTAAGTCTTAAACTCATATCTGTTGGGTTATGGCAATCTGCGCATGTTACACCCATTCTTTTTCCACCATGAGGTCCGCTGTGTTCAGGTGAGTTTTCTTTAGCTCCATTTACAGCTGGGATAGTTTTAACCATAGTCCAATATTTTGCAGAGTTAAATGCTACCCAATCGCCTTTTGCAGTGTTGTTTAAAAGCCATGGAGTCCATCCGCTATGGCAGTTCATACAAGCTGTTGGTTGACCGCCAAATCCTGTAAAACCATGTGCATTTAAGAAATCTTTATTATTTCTAGCTGTATCCATTTGATCTACTTGAACCCAAAAGTGTCCTCTTTCTTCATTTGCATCAATGCTAAATGGATAACCTGCCCAAAGAACAGTTAGTTGTGGATAGCGAATAAGCTTTGAATAAGCTAAATTTCCACCAAATTCTGTTGCATTAGGTGTTTGTTTTTCTACTGCTGTGTGCATGTCTAAATAATCAGGAAAGTTCTTTCCCCAGTAATCAAAAGTAGGATTTTCATCACCAAGTTTTACAATTTCTTGTGAAATGATCCCGCCTACTGAATCATTTGTTTTAGCTGTAATGTCCTGATTAAGCCATAATACACCTGCAATAGCTACTATAGTAGCACTTATAGCACTATATAAAATGCCTTTGTTATTCATTAAATACTCCTTTCATTTAAAATCCTCTCTTATGACCAACACCTTGGTGGCAAGATACACAACTTAAAGCATTATCTTTATGTGGATCTAGGGTAGGGTTGATAGTGTTACTCGCAATTTCTTTGTGACATTCTATACAGTTATTTTGGACTATTTCTTTACTTTTTGCATTTGCACTCAAATGTGTAGGTAAAGAATCTAGTTTGAAAGTAAATGCATAAGCATGTCCTAAGCCACTTTGAGCTTTAGCAATCCATTTTTCAAAAAAGCTATGTGGCAAATGGCAATCATTACAGGTTGCTCTTGGTTTACCATCAACTTCTTTAGAGTGCGAAGCTTTTAAATAATCATTATAAACCTCGTTCATAATATGGCAATTATTACAGCTTTCACTAGCATCGCTAAAATAAGAAGTGCCCTTAGCATTATGGAAAGTATACATTCCAACTCCTGCTAAAATTACAAGTAAGAAGAGGAAAACAGCAAAAAGTTTTGAGTTTGCTTTTTTCAAAGTCTCTCCTTTGAATGAAGTTTAAGTTACAAGAACTTGTGTATAATTATATAACACCATAAAGGCAAAAAAGTAAATATATATTTATTAATCATTTATTATTTTTTTAATAAGATAAAAAAAGTATTATTTTTTTATATAATTATATTTACTATTATACAAATAAAATAAATTTTAATGAAAGAAATACTAAAATATAAATATCTAGAAATAAAGGTAGGTATATCATGCAAATTCAACCATCAATGTATATTAACAGAGAACTTTCTTGGCTTGCGTTTAATTCTCGTGTTTTAGATCAATGCTCTAAAGATCTTCCTTTACTTGAAAAACTTAAATTTATTGCTATATACTGTACAAATTTAGATGAGTTTTATATGATAAGAGTGGCTGGATTAAAACAACTTTTTGTGGCAGGAATAAGCACAACAAGCAATGATGAAATGACTCCTCTTGCGCAACTTAAAGCTATTAGAAATTATCTACATGAAGAAAAATATGTAGTAGAGCAGTATTTTACTAAAATTACCCAAGATTTAGAAAAAGAAAATTTGTTTATTCGCTCATACGAAGAACTTGATGAGGATTTAAAACAGCAATGTAATGAGCATTTTTTTTCTAATATTTTTCCTGTGATAGTGCCTATTGCAGTTGATGCAACTCATCCTTTTCCGCATTTAAATAACCTTTCATTTTCTTTAGCGGTAAAACTTTGTGATCCTATGCACCCTGAACTTTTAAAATTTGGCATGATACGCATACCTAGGGTTTTACCAAGATTTTATCAAGTAAGTTCTAATATTTATGTGCCTATAGAAAGTATAGTACGCTATCATACTGAGCATATTTTTCCTGGCTACAAGCTCTTATCTTCTGCTGCTTTTAGAGTAACTAGAAATGCAGATATGGAAATAGAAGAAGAAGAAGCCGATGATTTTATGTTGATTTTAGAGCAGGGTTTAAAACTTCGTAGAAAAGGTGCTTTTATACGCTTGCAAATAGAAAAAGGCGCAGATGAGCAGTTGATTGAATTTTTAAGTTCTCATATGAATATTTTTCATAAAGATATTTATGAGTATAATATACTTTTAAATTTAGCTTCATTATGGCAAATCATTTCCAACAAAGAATTTACACATTTGCTAAATCCTATGTATACACCAAAAATTTTACCACCTTTTGGGGATAATGTATCTATATTTAGTGCAATAGATAAACAAGATATTTTGGCTATACAGCCTTATGAGAGTTTTGAGCCTGTATATCAATTTATCAAAGAGGCAAGTAAAGATCCTAAGGTTGTTTCTATAAGAATGACTCTTTATAGAGTAGAAAAAAATTCAAACATAGTTCAAGCTTTAATTGATGCAGCAAGCGATGGCAAACAAGTTACTGTAATGGTAGAATTAAAAGCGCGTTTTGATGAGGAAAATAACTTGCATTGGGCAAAATCATTAGAAAATGCAGGGGCTCATGTGGTATATGGAATCACTGGTTTTAAAGTGCATGCAAAAGTAGCTCAAGTGATTAGAAAAGAAGGGGATAAATTAAAAATTTATAATCATTTAAGTACGGGTAATTACAATGCAAGTTCAGCTAAAATTTATACTGATGTGAGTTATTTTACTTCAAAAGAAGAATATTCTCAAGATACTACAACTTTTTTTCACATACTTTCAGGATATAGTAAAAGTCGTCGTTTAAAGACTTTGTCGATGAGTCCAAAGCAAATCAAAGAAAGAATTTTAGATATGATAGCTACTGAAGCAAGCTATGGAAAAGATGGAGTAATCATAGCCAAAATGAATGCTTTGGTAGATGGTGATGTGATTAAAGCTTTATATGAGGCTTCAAATAAAGGTGTTAAAATAGATCTTATTGTGCGTGGAATTTGTTGTTTAAGACCTGGAGTAAAAGGATATAGTGAAAATATAAGAGTTAGAAGTATAGTGGGAAAATATTTAGAGCATGCTAGAATTTTATATTTTAAACATACAACACCAAATTATTTTATTTCAAGCGCTGATTGGATGCCAAGGAATTTAGAAAGAAGACTAGAATTAATGACTCCTATTTTTGATGAGCATTCTCGTGCAAAATTGGCTCAAATTTTAAAACTACAATTAAGCGACAATGATTTAGCTTATGAGTTAGACAACGAGGGAAGATATCGTAAGGTTATTTTAAATGAGACAGAAAAAATCAACAATTCTCAACAAACTTTAGAAGAGTATATTAGTAGAATTTTTAATACCTTGAAAAAAGATACTGATCACAGCAGGGCGACGCACTTAGCAACGAAGCTTTTTAGAGATAGCTAATCCTTGCTTTTTTAGCAAGGATTATTTCCAACCTTCTATGTAGTTTTTAAGTTTTCTACCAACTTTTGGGTGTTTAAGTTTTTTTATAGCTGAGCTTTCTATTTGTCTTACTCTTTCTCTTGTGACATTTAATTCTTTACCGATTTCTTCTAAAGTTCTATCACTTTCATCATCCATTAAGCCAAAACGCATTCTAATAACAGCCTTTTCTCTATCATTAAGCTGATCTAAAACTTCATCAATTTGTTCTTTTAAATCATCTTTTAAGATGTGATCCATAGGTGAAATTGAGGTTCTATCTTCTACAAAATCTCCAAATTTACCATCATCTTCGTTGCTAATAGGTGCTTCTAGGGAAATTGGTTCTTTAGTAATTTTAATAACTTGTTTTACTTTATCTATACTAAGTCCTACTTCTTTTGCAATAATACTTACATCCGGTTCTTTACCTTCTTTTTGCAAATACTCGCGAATGATTTTATTGATTTGATTGATAGTTTCTATCATATGAATAGGAATTCTTATAGTTCTTGCTTGATCAGCAATTGCTCTTGAAATAGCTTGTCTAATCCACCAAGTTGCATAGGTTGAAAACTTATAACCGCGTTTGTATTCAAATTTATCTACCGCTTTCATTAAGCCTATGTTGCCTTCTTGGATTAAATCTAAAAATGGTAATCCGCGGTTAGTATATCTTTTGGCAATGCTTACAACTAAGCGTAAATTTGATTTTGCCATTCTAGTTTTAGCCTCATCAGATATTTTTTTACCGCGTTTGATTTGCTCTAGAATTTCTTTTAACTGATCTTTTTCTAAATCAAAAGAATTTTGACTAGCTTCTTTAGTTTGAATGAGTTTTTTAATCTCCATATAAGTGCTTACCATGGTAGTTTCTAAAGCACGCTCGGCTATTTCTTCTTTGCTAAGTTTGGTAATATCTTTTAAAATATCTTGGTGTCTTTGTTTTAATTCTTCTGAAAACATTGGTAAGCGATACTCTAAGCGTTTTAATTCTTTATCAAATTCCTCATCACTTTTTAATGCTGTTTCCATAGATTTTACTATTTCAGAAATAAGTTTTGATGTTGGACCTAGATCCATTAGTTTTTCTTTTAGTATATTTTTCTTAAAAGCAATTATGAGTTTATCTAATAGTTCATCATCATTTTTTTCTGCATTAATAGTAGATATAGTTTTTAACCATTCTTTTTTTGCTTTTTCTAATGCTTTAAAGCTTTCTATGACTTTTAAAGTTCTTTCATCTTCTTTTTTATTTGTTTTTTTAGGTTTTTTTTCATTAGAATTTTCATTTTCCTCATTTTCGTTTTCTTCTTCAGAATCTATTTCTTCATCGCTTTTATCATCATCGCTTTTATCATCATCCTCAAAGCTTTTAAAAAGCTCTTTCACTCTTCTTTCTCTATTAATTAAAGGTTCTTTATAATCAAGTATAAAATCAATCAAATAGGGCACAGAACAAAAAGCATCGATGATAATGTCTTCGCCTAGCTCAATTTTTTTAGAAATTTCAATTTCTTCATCTTTGTTTAAAAGAGCAATTTGTCCCATTTCTCTTAAATACATTCTTACAGGAGAGTCTGATCTGCTCCACTCAAGTAAATCATTTTCATTGGCTAAATCAAATTCATTTTCCAAACTTGTATCTTGTAATTTTTGTTTTTCCTCTTGTAGCTTTTTTGCTTCTTCTAAATTTCTTTTTTTGGCAATTTCAGCTGAAGAGATTAATTCTACTTTATATTTATCCATTAGATCACGGATTTTTTTTGCACTTGTTGCGTTTGGAAGCTTTGCAAAATACTTGACAAGTTTTTCATATGTGATATAATCTTTAAAATTTTCTTTGAAAAGTTCTTCTAAAACATTAGTTTCATTAGCCATGGATACCCCTTGTATTTAAGTAATGAGTGTAAAACTAAATATTATGCCTAAAAATTAATTAAAAACAAATAAAAATATTTTGGAACGACTTTTGCTTTGTTAGTGAAAAATTAAGATTTTAGTTAGGAAAAATAATGCAAAATGGGTATTATCAAGCCACCGGTGCTATGGTTACGCAATTTAATCGCTTAGATGTTGTAACTAACAATCTAGCAAATGTAAATACAAGTGGCTATAAAAGAGATAATGTTGTTATTGCAGATTTTAAAAGGATTTTTAAAGAAACTCAAGATGAGTTACCTATACAAAATCACACAAGAGATGCTGCAAGATTTGTTAATACAACTATAGATAGAGTTCCGCAGGTTAATCATGTCTATACAAATTTTAGTGTAGGTTCTATGAAAATGACGCATAATCCTTTGGATTTAGCTCTTACTCGCGAAGATACTTTTTACTTGATTAAAACAAATAATGGTGAAATAAGATTAAGCCAAGATGGAAATTTCCAACTTGATGATGAAGGTTATTTGGTAAATCGTCAAGGATACAGAGTTTTAAGCAGTGATTATTTTAATAATCCCGAAAATGATGGCATACGCATAGGAGATTCCACTTCTTTTATTAATGTGGATAAAAATGGAATCATCAGTGCAGCTAATCAAAATATTGCAAGATTATTTGTAGCACAAGTTGATGATTTAAGAGATTTACAAAAAGATGGCGATAATATGTATAAAATTGATAATTTAAATAAGATTAGAGATTTACCAAATTCAAATGCCATTAAGCAAGGTTTTACTCAAGGATCAAATGTTAATCCAGTTACAGAAATGGTAGGGTTAATTGAGGCAAATAGAATGGTTGAGATGTATCAAAAAGTGATGACATCTCATATGGATGATTTAAATCAAGAAGCTATTAATAAATTAGCAAGTACTAAATAAAACTAAGGATAGATAAAATGTTAAGATCATTATACACAGCAGCATCAGGGATGGTATCGCAACAAACACAAATTGATGTGACTTCAAATAATATTTCAAATGTTAATACAGTAGGTTATAAAAAATCGCGTGCAGAATTTGCAGATTTGATGTATCAAACGATGAAATACGCAGGAACTTCAACCTCAAGTACCACAAAACATCCAAGTGGTATTGAAGTAGGGCTTGGAGCAAGAGTAACAGCTGTAAGTAAAATTTTTAGTGAAGGTAGTTTAAAACAAACATCAACTTCAGGTCTTGATATGGCAATTGCTGGTAATAATGGCTTTTTTCAAATTCAAATGCCTGATGGAACTATAGCTTATACTAGAAATGGTCAATTTACTAAAGATGCTGAAGGAAACATAGTAAATTCAGATGGTTATAGACTTTTACCGGAAATGACTATACCTGAAGATGCTATTGCTATAAATGTAGCAAGTGATGGAACAGTTTCAGTAATGCAGCCAGGAAATACAGCTGAAACTCAAATAGGACAAATTGAACTTGTAAATTTTATCAATCCTGCAGGTTTACATGCTTTAGGGGATAATCTTTTAGTAGAAACTGATGCAAGTGGGGCACCTATTGCAGGTATAGCGGGCGAGAACGGTTTTTCTGTTATCAAACACGGCTTTGTGGAGCTTAGTAATGTTCAACTTGTAGAGGAAATGACTGATCTTATTACAGGACAAAGAGCTTACGAAGCAGGCTCAAAAGCAATCACTACAAGTGATGATATGCTTGGAATTGTAAATCAATTAAAACGCTAGAATTAACTAGCGTTTATAATATGTAAAAATATTTAAAAATATACTAAAAAACTCCTATTTATAAATACTTATAAAATATTCTTTTTTATAATTTAAATTTTATCATTAATGTAGTAATATTTTTTAGATGTATTAAAATACATTGAATAAACAATAACGAGGGATATAATGAACAGAAGAGACTTCATTAAAAACACCGCTATTGCTAGTGCTTGTGGTGTTGCAGGTCTTAGTGTTCCAAGTAGTGTACTTGCTAATACTGAGAATAAATGGCGTTGGGATAAGGCTGTTTGTAGATTTTGTGGTACAGGCTGTGGAATTTTAGTTGCAAGTTTAGATGGTAAAATTGTTGCTGTAAAAGGAGATCCAGCAGCTCCTGTAAATCGTGGATTAAATTGTATTAAAGGTTATTTTAATGCAAAAATTATGTATGGAGAAGATCGCTTAGTAACACCTTTACTTCGCGTAAATGCAAAAGGTGAGTTTGATAAAAATGGAAAATTTCAACAAGTTTCTTGGCAAAGAGCCTTTGATGAAATGGAAAAACAATTTAAAAAAGCTTACAAAGAAAAAGGTGTTGAAGGAATTGGAATTTTTGCAAGTGGTCAATACACTATACAAGAAGGATATGCTGCTGCAAAATTAGTAAAAGCTGGTTTTAGATCAAACAATATAGACCCAAATGCACGCCATTGTATGGCTAGTGCGGTTGTTGGTTTTATGCAAACTTTTGGAGTTGATGAGCCTTCTGGTTGTTATGATGATATAGAGCTTACTGATACTATTATTACTTGGGGTGCAAATATGGCAGAAATGCATCCGATTTTATGGTCAAGGGTAAGTGATAGAAAATTAAGTAATTTAGATAAAGTCAAAATTGTAAATTTATCTACTTTTTCTAATAGAACTTCTCATATAGCAGATACTGAAATCATCTTCAAGCCAAATACTGATTTAGCTATTTGGAATTATATCGCTAGAGAGATTGTTTATAATCATCCTGAAGCTATGGATAAAGAATTTATTGAAAAACATTGTATCTTCACAACAGGCTATGCTGATATTGGTTATGGAATGAGAAATAATCCAAACCATCCTAAATTTAAAGCAAGTGAAAAAGATACCGTAGCAAAACAAAATGCTATTGTTGTAGATGAAGAAGAAGCAGTATCTTTGGCTTATTTAGGGGTAAAAGCAGGCGATAAATTTGAAATGAAACACCAAAGTGCTCCTGATGCGCATTGGGAAATTTCATTTGAAGATTTCAAAAAAGCTTTAGAGCCTTATACGCTTGATTATGTTGCTAAAGTTGCTAAGGGCAATGAAGATGAAAGTATAGAAGAATTTAAGAAAAAACTTCAAGAATTAGCAAATTTATATATAGAAAAAAATAGAAAAGTTGTAAGTTTTTGGACTATGGGCTTTAATCAACACACAAGAGGTACTTGGGTGAATGAACAAGCTTATATGGTGCATTTCTTACTTGGTAAACAAGCTAAGCCAGGTAGCGGTGCGTTTTCATTGACAGGGCAACCAAGTGCTTGTGGAACTGCAAGAGAAGTAGGGACTTTTTCACATCGTTTACCTGCTGATATGGTCGTTGCAAATCCTAAACACAGAGAAATTAGCGAAAAAATTTGGAAAGTTCCGGCAAAAACAATCAATCCTAAACCAGGTGCTCCATACTTAAAAATCATGAGAGATTTAGAAGATGGAAATATCAAATTTGCTTGGGTACAAGTAAATAATCCTTGGCAAAACACTGCTAATGCAAATCACTGGATAGCAGCGGCTAGAGAAATGGATAATTTTATCGTTGTGAGTGATTGCTACCCAGGAATTAGTGCTAAGGTGGCAGATTTAATTTTACCAAGTGCTATGATTTATGAAAAATGGGGTGCTTATGGTAATGCTGAAAGAAGAACTCAACACTGGAAACAGCAAGTGCTGCCTGTAGGTGAGGCTATGAGTGATACTTGGCAAATTATGGAATTTGCAAAACGCTTTAAATTAAAAGAAGTTTGGGGTGAAACTAAGGTAAATGATAAACTTACTCTGCCAAGTGTTTTAGAAGAAGCTAAAGCTATGGGTTATAGTGAAGATGACACTTTATATGATGTATTATTTGCAAACAAAGAAGCAAAATCTTTCAAAGCAAACGATTCTATTGCGAAAGGATTTGATAATAGTGATGTTAATGGCGATGAAAGAAGAATTATAGGTAGTGATGGTAAAGAATTTACCGGCTATGGCTTTTTCGTTCAAAAATACCTTTGGGAAGAATACCGTAAATTTGGTTTAGGACACGGCCATGATTTAGCGGATTTTGATACTTATCATAAAGTAAGAGGTTTAAGATGGCCTGTAGTAAATGGTAAAGAAACACAATGGAGATTTAATACTAAATTTGATTATTATGCTAAAAAAGCAGCTCCAAATTCAGATTTTGCATTTTATGGTGAATTCGCTAAAGAACTACCAAAAGGAGATTTACTGGCTCCGCAGACTAAAGAAAAATATAGCTTGAAAAACAAAGTGAAAATTTTCTTTAGACCATTTATGAAAGCTCCTGAAAGACCGAGTGAAGAGTATCCATTTTGGTTATGTACTGGTAGGGTTTTAGAGCATTGGCATAGTGGAACTATGACTATGAGAGTTCCTGAGCTTTTCCGTGCAGTACCTGAAGCACTTTGTTATATGAATGAAGATGATGCTAAGGTAATGAAAATTAATCAAGGCGATATCGTATGGGTACAATCACGCCGTGGTAAAGTAAAAGCTAGAGTAGATTTTCGTGGTAGAAATAAACCATCTAAAGGGCTTGTGTATGTGCCTTGGTTTGATGAAAATGTATATATAAATAAAGTTACATTAGATGCAACTTGTCCATTGTCTAATCAAACAGATTTCAAAAAATGTGCCGTAAAAATTACTAAAGCATAAAAATGAAAAATAGAAGAGAATTTTTAGCCTTTACTTTTAAGCTTTTATGTATAGGAAGCGGAAGTGCATTTTTAGCAAGTTTAGCATTTAGCTCAAATCAGGAGTATTTTTTAAGACCTCCTGGGGCAGATGATGAAAAAGAATTTTTATCAAAATGTATACGATGTGGACTTTGTGTAAAAGCTTGTCCTTATGATGTTTTAAAACTAGCAAATTTAGAAAATAGTGCTAAAAATGGCACACCTTTTTTTATAGCAAGAGAAAATCCTTGTAGATTGTGCGAGGATATACCTTGTATAAGAGATTGCCCTACAAATGCGCTAGATCATAAATATTTAGAGCAAAATGATGGAATTTATAAAACAAAAATGGGTATAGCTATAATTGATAGTGCAAGTTGTGTTGCTTATTGGGGAATTCAATGTGATGCTTGTTATAGAGCCTGTCCATTGATAGATAAGGCATTAAAGCTTGAAATAAAACGCAATGAAAGAACTGCAAAGCACGCATTTTTATTACCTGTAGTAGATCATGAAGTATGCGTGGGATGTGGGATTTGTGAGAAAGCCTGTATAACGCAAAAAGCTGCTATTAGAGTTTTACCTAGAGAATTTGTCTTGGGAAAAGCTGGGGATAATTACATCAAAGGTTGGGATGAAAAAGATGAAAAACGCTTGCAAGATGTAAACACAGATAAAAATTTCAATAAAAACAAGGCTAAAGATTATCTTAATGATGGAGAATTGTTATGAAATATCTTATTTTAAGAAGAATAGTGCAATTGTCTATCTTAACTTTTTTTTCTTTTGGTGTATTTAATTTTATATTAAAAGGAAATTTAAGCTCTTCAGTTTTATTTTCTTCGGTGCCGCTAAGTGATCCTTTTGCGTTTATTCAACTTGCTTTAGCAAGTTTGCAAGTAGATTTAATGGCTTTAAGTGGTGCTTTGATAGTATTTTTATTTTATGCTATTTTTGCTGGAAGAGCGTTTTGTGCTTGGGTTTGTCCTGTAAATATCATTACTGATTTTGCTTATTTTATTAGAAGTAAATTAGGTTTTAATCAAGCAAGGATTTTTAATGTAAATAAAAATTTGCGTTATTATGTTTTGGCTTTTGTTTTGATTTTTTCTTTTCTTTTTTCCTTTCCTGTTTTTGAGGAATTTTCTTATATAGGAATAATCCAAAGAGGAATTATTTTCGGCGGTATTTCTTGGCTTTTTGTAGCTTTGATTGTTTTTTGTATAGATACATTTTTTAGTCCAAGATTTACTTGCTCGCATTTTTGTCCTTTAGGAGCTTTTTGGGCTTTAAGTTCGCATTTTTCATTACTAAAAGTAAGATATAACTTACAAAAATGTACTAAGTGTTATAAATGCCTTGGGATATGTCCTGAAAAGCAAGTGCTTTGGATGATAGGTAAAGAAAATCAAGATGTAAAATCAGGTGAGTGTATAAGATGTGGAAAATGTATTGATGTTTGCGGTGATGATGCTTTAGGTTTTAGTATAATAAATTTAAGGAGAGAAAATGAAAAATAAAATCTTTTTATCCTTAGCAGCAGCTGTTTTAATAAGTGCTTGCGGACTTGCTGTTAAAAGTGTTGATTCAAAAGATATAGGTTTAAGAAAAACAAGTTTAGAAAGTGAAAATGTAGAGTTATTGGATGCAAAGTATTCTCAAGCAATGGCTGGAGAATCTGTTTTAATTGAGAGATCATTTGAAAATGCTCCGCCATTAATTCCACATACTTTAGAGGATATGCTTCCAATTACTAAGGATAATAATATTTGTTTAAGCTGTCATGATAAAGCCATAGCTAAAGATGTTGGAGCCACTCCGCTTCCAAGTAGCCATTATTTTGACTTAAGAAAAAACAAATCTACTAAAGATATGATAAGTGATGCAAGGTTTAATTGTACACAATGCCATGTACCACAAAGCGATGCAAAACCTTTAGTAGGAAATAGTTTTGAAGCTAAATTTAAAAATGAGGAACTAAAGAAAAAATCTAATCTTTTAGATGTTTTAAATGAAGGCGTAAAATAAAACTATGAAAAAAATATTTTTAATCTTACTAATGAGTGTATATGTATTTAGTTATGAGCTTAAACTTGATTCAAATTTAAATGCCTTAAAACTTGTTGATAGTAGTTTGCTTATAGGACTTGATAATGGAGAATTAAATCAGTACTTTATTAAAGACAAAAAAATGCAAAAAATCACTCAACTTGATAAGATTAAAAATTTTTACGAAGAAAATCTTAGCCCTAGAATTTATAGTATTGATTACTTAAATGGGGCTATTTTGATTTTAAGTGAAGGTGATTTTGGTAGTAAAAGGCTTAGTATTTATAAAAATAAACAACTTTACAACTATAAGCTTTTAAGTGATGGAGTAAAAAAAGCTTTGTTTTTAGATGATGATACTATTTTATTAGCCTTGCTAGGTTCTAATATAGAGCTTTTTGATTTAAAAACAAAAAATATTATAAAAAATTTTACTTTCTCTAACTCAAGTTTAAGTGATGTGGTTTTAAATGAGGCAAAAACTCAATTAGTAGCAGGTTTTGAAAGTGGTGAAATAGTACTTTTTGATGTGAAAAAGTGGCAAAAAATAAAAAGTTATAAAAATCTTCATAAAGATAATATTTATCAACTTGATTTTAAAAATGCAATTATTACAAGTTGTAGCACTGATAGAAAATTAGGCATAGTGCGAAATGATCAAGAAAAAAGCATAGAAAGAGACTTTTTAATATATGCTTGTAGTCTAAATAAAAGTGGTTCTATAGCGGTTTTTGGAGATAATGAAAAAAATATTATAGAGCTTATAGATACTAAAAATTTAAAAACAATAAAAAAATTCCAAAATAAAGATTTTTTGCTAGAATATCTTATATTTTTAAACGAGCATGAATTTATTAGTGCTGGTTATGAAGATAAAATTATATTTTGGAGTATAGATGAATCTTTCTAGTGTATTGATTTTAACTAAAGAGGAAAAATTAGAAAAACTTAAAGAACAAATTCAACAAACACCATGTTGTAGTGTGGAATTAGCTCAAGAAGAAAAAATTATAGTGGTAATAGAAAGTGAAAATTTAGATGATGAGTTAAAAGCATATAAACAATTAGAACAGCTTGATGGGGTGATAAGTATTAATATGGTATTTTCGTATCAGGATTTGGATGAAGAAAGAGAAAAAATTTTAAAAGCAAATTTTGAGGCAAATACTTTTGATGAAAATTTAAAAAAAGATAATTTAGAATACTATGGTAATGTTTTTAGAAAGTATTGATTATGATTTTTTTAATTCCTTTAATTGTGATTATTTCTTCTATTTTTATCATTGATCACTTTTATTTTTCCAAAGAGAATGAAGTTGTAAAAGAAAAAAAACAAGTAGTGCAAAAAAACACCGATTCTGATAAACAAAGATATCTTGAAAATATATTAAATCAAAAATAATCATGTACACACAAATTTCATATAAAAAATTCTTTTGGATTAATATTTTAGTTGTGATTACTCTTGCTTTAAATTTAAGAGCACCTATAACTTCCATAGGTCCTATGATAGAACATATTCAAGAATATTACAATATTAATTCTACTTTAGCAGGTATGCTAACAACCTTACCTTTAATAGCTTTTGGTCTTATATCGTTTTTTGTAGCGTATTTTTCACAAATTAAAGCTTTGTTTTTTGCCTTAATTTTGATTGTCTTTGGAGAAGTTATTAGAAGTTATGGAGGAACTATAGGTTTATTTTCTGGGGTTTTTTTGATAGGAGCAGGCATTGCAATAGCTAATGTTTTATTACCTTCTTTTGTAAAAGAAAAATTTTCTAAAAATACTTATAAGATAATGGGTTTATATGGATCAATTATAGGCTTATCTTCAATTGCTGGCGTGGCCTTATCGCTTCCTTTGCTTAAATTTTTTGATGTACCTCAAGCTATGTTTTTTTGGGCTATATTGGCTTTAATTGCTTTGATTTTTTATTTTCCACATTTGAAAAATAAAAGATTATTACGCCCTAAAAAGAAAAATATTAATAAAGTGAATATCTTTTTAAACTTAACAGCCTGGAAAGTTACTATTGTAATGGGATTACAAAGTTTTTTATCTTATAGTCTTTTTGCATGGCTTAGTGTGATGATTAGTGAAAAGGGCTTTGGAATTGACTTTGGTTCTAATGTTTTATTATTATCTCAAATCATAGGAATGCCTGTGGCATTTTTACTACCTATCATTTTAGGAAAGCTTAGATCTCGTGCTAAAAGTTTTGCTATAGTGATGTTAGGGTTTTTGTATTTTTTAAGTTTTATGATGATTTTTCTTTTTAAAGTAAAAGCGATTTTGTTTTTAGCGGCTATTTTTTTAGGTTTTGCTTCTAGTGGAGTTTTTACAATTTCGCTATTATTTATTGCTATCAAAAGCTCAAATTCTATCATAGCGGCTAAACTTTCTGCTATGTCACAAGGTATAGGGTATTTAATAGCTGCTCAATCACCTTGGATTATAGGTATGCTTCATGATAATTTTAGAAATTTCACTTCAGGCTTTATTATGCTTATTATAGTAGCTATAATACTTAACATTTTTGTATTTTTGGCATATAAGGCTCCTGTGATTAAGTGAAAATTAAAAATAAATTAAAGCCTTTTTTGTTAGAATTTTAGGATTTTATTTTTGTGAGTTAATAATGCGATATACAGTAACAGAGGCTTCTATTTATGAAGCACAAGGCTTAAAAGATGAGGCTTTGGAGATTTATAAAAATATATTAAAACAAGATCCACAAAATAAAAATGCCATTGATGCTATAAGGCGTTTGAGTGGCTTGCGTTCTAATCATGAAGATTTAAATTATGATATGCTTGATTTTTTTGTCAATATGAAAAGTGAAGAAGAAATTAATGAATTTAAAAGGTGGTTGATAAAACTATGAATATAGAAGATTTAGCAAAAATGGCTATTAGTGAAGTTAATTCAGAGTTAGATAATAAAAAAAATAAAAACGATGAATTTGCCCCTATGGTAGAAGAAATTACTCAAGAAAAAAATGTTAATACTCAAGAGAAAAAAATCAAAGAAGAAATTAGTAAGGTTACACAAGAGCTAATCCAAGAACTAGATGATTTAGAAGTAAAAGTAAAAGATGATAAACAAAATGTCGCTATTAAGGTTGAAGCTTTAGAAGAAAAAGAAGAAAGCATTATAAATAATGAAGAATTTTTCTTGAAAAATCTTAGAGAGCGTATTTTGGTTTTATTTGAAGGATTAAAAAATACCAAAGATGAGCATATGGAAAAAAGACTAGATATGACCATTACTTTTTTAGAGTTTTTACTTGCAAAGATTGAAGATAGACTTAAAAAATGACCAAGATTTTTTAAGAATTAAAAATATACTTAAGCCTTACACACAAAGGGTTTATTTAGTAGGTGGTTGTGTAAGGAATTCTTTTTTAGATTTATCTAGTGATGATTATGATATAGAAATTTATGATATTGAGCCTATGCTTTTTGATGAGCTTATGCAAAAACTTGGTGCAAATGGAGTAGGAAAAAGTTTTTTTGTATATAAATATAAAAAATTTGATTTAGCTCTAGCACGCTATGAAAATAAAATTTCTACAGGCCATAGAGGTTTTGAAGTTAAAGTTTGTAATAATGAGCAAGAAGGAGCAAGAAGAAGAGATTTTACCATTAATGCATTGATGGTAAATATTTTTGATTTTGAATTTTTGGATTTTTTTAATGGTTTGCAAGATTTGCAAGCAAAGATTATAAGACATATTGATGATAAAAGTTTTATTGAAGATAGTTTAAGAGTGCTTCGTGGAATTTCTTTTGCATGTAGGTTTGATTTAACAATTGCAAAAGAAAGTTTAAAATTAATGCAAACTATGGATATAAGCGATTTATCTAAAGAGCGTATTAATAATGAACTTTATAAAATTTTTAAAACTTCAAGACTAAATAAAGCTTATGAGTATTTTAAAATTTTAAATTTAGAAGAAAAAATCTTTTTTTATCAAAGCTGTAATAAAGAATTTGAGAGACTTTTAGAGTATAGCCAAAATTTAATTTGTGATGAGGCTTTGTTTTTGTATTTGTATTTGAATTTTTTTCATATAAATAAAGAGGAATTTTTCAAAAAAACAAAATTAAAAAAAGAGCTTTTAAAAAAATGCGAACAAGAATTTATTTTAGGTAAAATTGATGATTTTAATTTAGCTAAAATTGCTTTAAAAATACCACTTTGCAAATGGCTTGGGCTTTGGAATAATGAGCGTATAACACAAGCAAAAAAAATAAATTTATATCATCATGCTTTTGAAAGTAAAATTAGCGCCAATGACTTACTAAAGGAAGGATTTAGCGGGAAAGAACTTGGAATTGAACTTGAAAAAAGAAAATTACAAGAATTAAAAAACTATATAAAGGAGTAAAAATGAATGAGTATATTTTAAAAATTTCATGCAGCGATGAAAAAGGATTGATTTATAGAATTTCAGATGTTATTTTTAAATATAGAATCAATATTATAAAAAATGATGAATTTGTTGGAGAAAATCGTTTTTTCTTTAGGGCACATTTAGAAGGTGAGCTTGATATAAAAGCTTTTAAAGGAACGCTTGAAGCTATGCTTCCTGATAATGCACAAATTGAAATTACTTCAAAGAGAAAAAAAGATATTATTGTTTTAGCTACTAAAGAAACTCATTGTTTAGGTGAGTTACTTATCCGTCAATTTAGTGGAGAATTTAATGCAAATATTAAGGCAGTTATTGCAAATTATGATGTATTAAAACCTTTAGTGGATAAATTTAACATACCTTTTCATACTATTTTAGCACAGGATTTAAGCAGACAAGAGCATGAAAAAAAACTACTAGAGTGTTTAAAACAATATGAGTTTGATTATATTGTTTTAGCAAAATATATGAGAATATTATCTCCATCTTTTGTAGAGAATTTTGAGGGAAAGATTATTAATATCCACCATTCTTTTTTACCTGCATTTATAGGAGCTAATCCTTATAAGCAAGCTTATGAAAGAGGGGTAAAGATTATAGGCGCAACAGCACATTTTGTAAATAATAACTTAGATGAGGGGCCAATTATTACCCAAGATGTTATACCAGTTACTCATGAATATTCTTGGCAAGCTATGCAACAAGCAGGGCGCAATGTAGAAAAAAATGTTTTTTCTAAGGCCTTGGATTTAGTGTTTGATGATAGGATTTTTATATATGATAATAAAACAATAGTATTTTAATCTTGATGCTAAAAAGCATCAAGATTAGCATGAATAGCAAGTTTTAAACTCATATGCAGTTGGTCTAGCTTCTACAGGCCATACTTGGGTTTCAAATTTCATATGTTGATAATCATCAATAAATACATCACTCATAACAGGCTTTAAGAAGGCATTTTTTCTAATGAGTGCTTCCAAAGATCCTCTTAAAGTGTGAGGTAATTGCTCTATACCTTTTTCTCTAATCTCATCTAGGGTTAGTGCAAATAAATTTTCATCCATAGGGCCTACCGGTATGGTTTTATTTTTAATACCATCAAGTCCTGCCATAAGCAAGCTTGTAAAAGCTAGGTAAGGATTGGAAGTGCTATCAGGAAATCTTATTTCAACTCTTGCGCTTTTTTCATTAATACCATAAGGCACGCGACAACTTGCAGAGCGATTTTGGCAAGAATAAGTTAGTATAC
This sequence comes from Campylobacter sp. RM5063, assembly GCF_024723655.1. Taxonomy (NCBI): domain Bacteria; kingdom Pseudomonadati; phylum Campylobacterota; class Epsilonproteobacteria; order Campylobacterales; family Campylobacteraceae; genus Campylobacter; species Campylobacter sp. RM5063. The sequence goes on from NZ_JANQDA010000004.1 coordinate 82,521, forward strand.
AAGGTGCTTCAAAACCTGGAACTATTCTTTTATAAGAATTTGAACTAGGATTGGTAAATGCAGCAACACTTCTTGCATTAGCTAAAATTCCACCGATGTAATTAATCGCATATTCACTTAATTTTCCATATCCTTCTTTATCATAAAATAAATTTACTCCATCTTTCCAAAGGCTCATATGCACATGCATACCACTTCCATTATCTCCATAGAGTGGTTTTGGCATAAAGGTCGCTGTTTTTCCATTTAAATGCGCTACCATTTTAACTACATATTTATAAATTTGTACATTATCAGCAGCTTCAACTAAATTCCCAAATTCTACACCAATCTCAGCTTGTCCTTGTGCTACTTCATGATGATGTACGAAAGTTTTTAAACCAACTCTTTCTAAAACTTGTACCATTTCAGCTCTAATATCCACACTAGAATCAATAGGACTTACAGGAAAATATCCACCTTTATTTCTTGGGCGATGTCCACTATTGTAACTATCTGTAAAATCTTTATTATCATTCCATTCACCTTCTTCAGTATCTACTTCATATTTTGCACAGTGAGAAGAATCAACTATTTTTACATTATCAAAAATAAAAAATTCATTTTCAGGACCAAAATAAGCAGTGTCAGCGATATTGCTTGTGCTTAAGTGCTGCATTGCTTTTTTAGCAATACTTCTTGGGCATTTTTCATACATTTGATCTTTGTAAATATCATATACATCGCAAATTACTATGATAGTAGGATCAGCTGTAAAAGGATCTAAAAACGCACTTTTCACATCAGGTTTTAAAATCATATCTGATTTTTCTATAGGCTGCCAACCATGCAAAGAGCTTGCGTCAAAAGGAATTCCGTTTTCAAAGGTTTTATCATCAATTGCTTTTATATTATAAGTGATGTGATGCCAAGTGCCTATCATATCAGTAAATCTAAAATCAACAAATAAAACTTCATGTTCTTGACAATAACTAAAAAACTCATCAATGTTATTTACAAATTTACCCATTTTTTCTCCTTTTTATTTTTTGGGTTTTTTAATTTATTTTATAGATTGTAGTATATTTTTTTTAAATTAAGTTTAAATTAATATTTTTTTATAATCAAATTAAAAAAAAGATTATTTTGTGTAAAAAAATAATTAAGTTGGTAAAATTAATGTTGATTTATATTTTTTTGTAATATAATCTCGCATTAGTTTTTTTATTAAAAAAGGTGTAACAATGACCCAAGAAGAATTAGATGCTTTAATGAATGGCACTGAAGACTTAGATCTTGATTCTGTAGAAGAAACAGAAGAAAAACCAGATACAGATTATGAAGATGAGGAAAAAAATAAGCAAATTGTTAATGATATGATTAATGGTGATTATAAAGCAAGAGCGGATATGGCTTGGCCACCACCACCACCTAGTAAAGAACATAAAGTTGTACATCAACTTGATGATGTTACAAGAGATAGTGAAATAAAAGCCACAGAGATGATGGAAAAATTAGAAGCTATTAACGACTTTTTTGCAAATTCTGAGAGTGATCTTTGTGTAATCAGTGATGCTTTAAATAAAAATATAGAAATTTTTGAAAAATTAAATGCAAAATTTCCTAATGTGGTAAGCTTTAAAGAAGCTATTGAAATAAATAACAATGCTAAAAATATCATAGATGAGATTACAGGTTGTTTGCAAACTGGACAAGATGAAGTTATGATGGCAATGGATGCTATGCAATATCAAGATATTCATCGTCAAAAAATTGAGCGTGTTATTAATGTTATGAGAGCTTTAAGTAGATATATGAGTAGTTTGTTTGAAGGTAAAATTGATGATGAAAAACGCGTGGGATCTGCTGTGCATATCGAAGGAGATACAACTGCAGATGTTGTAAGTAATGATGATATTGAGGCATTAATCGCAAGTTTAGGAAAAAAATGATTATTCCTGAAATAGTAGCTCCTGCAGGTAATTTTACAAAATTAAAAATAGCTTTAGCTTATGGAGCTGATGCTGTTTATGCAGGAGTGAGTAATTTTTCATTAAGAGCAAGAACTGCTAGAGATTTTAATTATGAAACTTTTAAAGAAGCTATTGATTATACGCATGCAAAAGGAAAAAAAATTTATGTAACGATTAATGGATTTCATTTTAGTTCGCAAATTGAAGGTTTGAAAAGGCATATTTTAAAACTAAAAGAAATGAAACCTGATGCTTTTATAGTAGCTTCTGTAGGTGCTATGCGTTTGGTTAAAGAGCTTGCACCTGAAATCAATCTTCATGTATCAACCCAAGCTAATATTTTAAATTACTTAGACGCTCAAGTTTATAAAGATATGGGAGCTAAGCGTGTTGTTATAGCAAGGGAACTTGGTTTAAAAGATGCAAAAGATTTGAAAAATAATTGTGACATAGAGCTTGAAAGTTTTGTCCATGGTTCTATGTGTTTTGCGTATTCTGGCAGATGTTTGATAAGCTCAGTGCAAAGTGGACGCATGAGTAATCGTGGATCATGTGCAAATGATTGTAGATTTAACTATGAACTTTATGCAAAGAACCCAGAAACTAATACACTTTTTAGACTTGAAGAAGATGAGAATGGCACGCATGTGTTTAATTCTAAAGATTTAAATTTAAGCTCGTATATTCAAAAAATTATGCAAGAAGATTGCATTCATGCTTTTAAAATAGAAGGAAGAACGAAAAGTGAGTATTATGTAGCTTTGACTACAAGAACTTATAAAATGGCAGTGCAAGATGTGTTGCAAAATACTTTTGATGCGGCTAAGTATGAAAAAGAAATTCATACTTTAAAACACAGAGGTTTTACAGATGGATATTTAGTTTCAAGAGCTTATGAAAAAACCGATTCAATAAATCATAATACAAGTATAGAAGAAGGAACCCATCAAGTGCATGCTATTAGCGAAGATGGTGAATTTTTTAAATGTAAGGGTAAGATAGAATTAAACAAAGAATATGAAATTCTAGCTCCGGTTGATTCTAATATAGAATTAGGGGAAAATAAACTAGGTTTAGTATATGAAAATGAAGGAAAAAAATTCATAGTGTTTAAACAATTATTAGCAAAAAACAATAAAGAATTTAGTGAAATTCATAGTGGTAATGAAAATGAAATTACTTTGCCATTTAAACTTCCAGAATTTAGCTTTTTAAGAAGGAGTGTTGAATGAAATTTGTTTCCATATTGATGGGAAGTAAGAGTGATTATGATATAGTAAAAGAAGCTTTAGGAATTTTGGAAAAATTTGATGTAAAATATGAAGTCTTGATCACTTCAGCTCATAGAAGTCCTCAAAGAACCCAAGAATACATCAAAAATGCTGAAGAAAAAGGTGCAAAAGTATTTATTGCTGCAGCGGGTATGGCAGCTCATTTAGCAGGAGCTGTTGCAGCACATACAACAAAACCTGTTTTAGGTATACCTATGCCAGGAAGTAATTTAGCTAGTATGGATTCTTTATTTTCTACTGTGCAAATGCCAAGTGGAATTCCTGTAGCAACTGTGGCTATAGGTAAAGCAGGGGCTATTAATGCAGCTTATTTGGCAGTGCAAATTTTAGCAATAGAAGATGAGTCTTTAGTACAAAAATTATTAGAAGATAGACAAAAACAACAAGAAAAATTAATCCAAGATTCTAATACAATTGAAGTTTTTCTTTAAGGAGCGTATATGCAAACTTACTTGGAATTGAAAGAATTTTGTCAGTTAGTTCATTTATCCGAAGATGTTGTAAAAGGAATGATGGCAAATGGTGCTTTAAATTTCAAAGAAGAAGAAGGTAAAATTTATATAGAAGCTAATCAAGGTACTTTTAGCGTAGTTCCTTCAAGTTCAAAGCAACCTGCTATGGTAAATTCTATGACCTTGGCAGGAGAAAGTTTTGTAGAAAAAACTATAGGGACTATTTTAAATTTACATGAAAAAGTTCTTGATGCTAAGGATGAAACCTTAGAAGCTTTAAAGGGTGAAAATAAATTTTTAAAAGATGCTCTTTATTCTATGCAAGAGCTTTATGATGAGGATAGAAAAACTATAGAAAATCTTAACGAGCAACTTAAATATGCACGTAATGAAGTTGAATTTCTAAAAAGAAAATATAAAATGATGTGGAATAAAACAGTGGAATTATATGCAAATTCGCCTGAGAAGTCTGAAGAATTAAAGGAAGAAAAATGACTTTTTCTCAAATGATTTTAAATTTACAAGAATTTTGGCAAAAGCAAGGTTGTGCTATTATGCAACCTTATGATTTTCCAGCAGGTGCAGGGACTTTTCACCCGGCAACTTTTTTAAGAAGTTTAGGTAAAAAACCTTGGGCGGCTGCTTATGTAGCACCAAGTAGAAGACCAACTGATGGAAGATATGGTGAAAATCCTAATAGGTTGGGTGCTTATTATCAATTTCAAGTTTTAATTAAACCAAGTCCTGATAATATCCAAGAATTATATTTAAAAAGTTTAGAAAATTTAGGCTTTGATTTGAAATCACATGATATTCGTTTTGTTGAAGATAATTGGGAAAGTCCAAGTTTAGGTGCTTGGGGTTTGGGCTGGGAAGTTTGGCTTGATGGTATGGAAGTTACACAATTTACTTATTTTCAACAAGTTGGTGGTATAAGCGTAGATTTAGTTAGTGCTGAAATTACTTATGGCTTGGAAAGACTTGCAATGTATTTACAAGATGTAGATAATGTATATGACATAGTTTGGAATGAATTTAACGGCGAAAAAATTACCTATAAAGATGTTCATAAGCAAGGTGAGTTTGAATTTAGTAAATATAATTTTGAAGTAAGTGATGTAAAAACTTTAAATATACAATTTGAAAATGCTTACAATGAGTGTAAAAATGCATTAGATGCAAAACTTGCTTTACCAGCATATGATTATTGTATGTTAGCAGCACATACTTTTAACTTGCTTGATGCAAGAGGAGCTATTTCAGTAACTCAAAGACAAGATTTTATGCTTAAAATTAGAGAATTATCTAAAAGTTGTGCTTTAGTATATAAAGAAAGTTTAGATGAAAATTAAAGAAATTTATGATTATTTAGATACTATTAGTCCATTTAATACGCAAAGTTCATGGGACAATAGTGGTTTATTGCTTGGAAATTTCGATCAAGATGTAAATAAGATTTATCTTGCGCTTGATGTAGATATGCATTTAATTGAAAATGCAAGCGAAAATTCACTTTTTATAGTCCATCATCCTTTAATTTTTAAAGGTTTGAAGAATTTAAGTGGAGTGCTTTATCCGCAAAATCTTCTTACAAAAATGATACAAAAAAATATAGCCTTGATTGCTATGCATACAAATTTTGATTTAAGTCATTTAAATACTTATTTTACTAGCGAAATTTTGGGTTTTAAGATCAAAGAACAAAATGAATTTTTGATCTATTGTGATGTAGATTTTCAATTAGATACATTAGTTGATCATGTTAAAAAGTGTTTAAAGCTTAATCATATTAGGGTTGTTAATGCTCATCAAGAAAAAATAAAAACTTTAGCAATATGTACAGGCAGTGGTGGAGATTTGATTTCTAGTGTAAAAGCAGATTGTTTTTTAAGTGGAGATTTTAAGTATCATCAGGCCTTAGAAAGTTATCATAATAAACTCAATTTGATTGATATAGGTCACTATGAAAGTGAGTCATACTTTGGTGAAATTTTAGCAAAAGATTTGCAAAAATTTCATTTAGAAGTTATAATATCAGTTTCAAAAAATCCATTTCAATATTTTTAAGGAAAAAATCAATGAATAAATATTTAGAACAACTTATAGCTTTATCGCAAATTGATAAAGAGTTAGATGGTTTTGCAAATAAAGTAGAAGATGCTACAAAGGATTTAAAAGAAAAGCGTAATTTGCTTGATAAAACTGAAGAAGAAATTGCAGGTTTTGAAAAAGATATTAAAGATATAGAAAATCAAAAAATACAAAACAATAACCATATTGCAGAATTTGGTGTGAAAATTAAAGAAATAGCCAAAAAAAGTGCTGCAGTGAAAACTGAAAAAGAAGCAAATGCTTTAAAAATCGAAGAAGATATAGCTAAAGAGCAACTTGATGCAGCAAATGAAGAGATAGAAAGATTAGATAAAATTTTAGAAAACAAAGAAAAATTTATACAAGAATTGCAAACTAAGAGAACTGAACTTGAAAATGAAGTGGATCAAATAGATGCTCAAACAAAAGTTGTATTAGTTGATATTGAAAAAGAAAGATTAGAGATTTATGATAAAAAAGTAAAGCTGGTTGGCGAAATAAATCAAAAAGTTTTAACTTTTTATGAGAAAATTAGAAAATGGGCGGGAAATAGTGCTGTAGTTCCTGTGAAAAAACATGCTTGTTATGGCTGTTTTATGAGAATTTATGATAAAACTTATTTAGCAGTTTTAAAAGGTGATGAAATCGTAACTTGTCCGCATTGTGGAAGAATTTTATATAAAGAAAAAGAAGAAAATCAAAATTGATTTTTTTTTATTACATTTTTGCTGTGATTATATATGTAATCGCAGTTCCTTTTTTGTTGATTTTAAGTTTTTGTAAAGAAAAATATAAAGTATCTCTAAAATCTAGATTTTTTCTTTACAAAAACTTAAAACAAGAACAAGGAGATATATATTTTCATGCTTGCTCCTTTGGGGAGATTAAAAGCATTGTTCCCTTAATAAAACTTTTTCCAACTTGTAAAATTTCAACTATCACGCAAACCGGATTTAATGAAGCTTTAAGACATTCTAAAAAAGTAAATTTTTTACCATTTGAAATTTTTATACCATTTTGGATGAAACCTTGCAAAGTTTTGATTATTTTTGAAGCAGAGCTTTGGCTTATGCTTGTATTGATGGCTAAATTTTATAATGCAAAAGTTATTTTATTAAATGCTAGGATTAGTGATAGATCTTTAAAAAACTACAAGCGTTTTAGCTTTTTTTATCGTTTGATTTTTAAATATATTGATGTTGTGTTTGCGCAAAGTCAAAAAGACAAAGAAAGGTTAGAGTGTTTGGGTGCTAAAAATGTTGTAGCATATAAAAATATCAAAGCATATATAAAACAAGAACAAGTGAAAAATTATTCAAAACCTAAGGCTAGGGTTATTATATTTGCTAGTACGCATGAAAATGAAGAACTATTATTGCTTAATGAGATTAAACTAGAAGAAAATGATAGATTAATTATCGCTCCAAGACATCCGGAGCGTTTTGGCGAGGTTGAGGGGATTTTAAAAGATTTTTGTCAAAAAAATCATTATAATATGCAAAAATTTTCAGACTTTACTTTAAGCGAAAATGATTTTGCAAATTTTTTTAAGACCAAGTGTTTATTACTAGATACTTTGGGTGAGCTAGAAAGTTTTTATAAGATTAGTGATGTAGTTTTTTTGTGTGGCTCTTTTGTAAAAAATATAGGTGGGCATAATCCTATAGAAGCGGCTAGATGGAATAATGTTATTATCTCGGGGAAATATTATTTTAATCAAGAAAGTTTATATCAAGAAGTTGATGATTTGTATATTTGTGAGAGTGTAAAAGATATAAATGATTTTTTAAAGCAAAAATTATCACAAGCACGAGTCAAAGAGCAAAATGATTTAAATGAAATTATATTAAGTATAAAAGAAGGTTTAGATGCAAGAAAAAGCTTATAAATTGCTTGCAATGCAAGAAAAAATTTCTAATAATGCAGCAAAAGATTTGATTGATAAAGGTTGTGTTTTTGCTATGGGAAAAAAGGTTGTTATAGCTAGAGCTTTGATGAGCTCAAAAACAAGATTTGTCGTGCAAAAAATAAAAAAAGCAAAAATACTTTTTGAAGATGATAAAATCATAGCTTTAAATAAGCCTTATGGGGAAATTAGCGAGAATTTAGAAGGTGTTTATAATGCTAAATTAATTAACAGGCTTGATAAAGAAACAAGTGGAGTTTTGCTTTTAAGCAAAGATGAGGAATTTAGACTAAAATGCATTCAAGAGTATAAAAAACAAAATGTTTATAAAAGCTATTTAGCTATTGTCGATGGAGTGATTGCTGAAGAACTTGAAATTTGTGAAAAAATAACTACTATAAAAAATAAATCCGGAGCTTTTAGTAAAATCGATAAATTTGGCTTAGAAGCTCATACTCAGGTTATACCTTTAATGGTAAATGCAAAAAAAACTTTAATAAAAGCGGTCATTAAAACAGGTAGAACACATCAAATCAGAGTGCATTTAAATCATATAAAACATGGTATTATTGGCGATGAAAAATATGCAAAAAATAGCTCTCCTAGAATGTATTTGCATTCTTATGAAACGCATATTTTTGATTATCAATTTAAAGCTTTACTTGATGAGAGTTTTAATGCTTATGGTTTTGAAATAAAAAATTTAAATTTTTAAAGGCGTTTAAAGCTAAAAGGGTTTATAATTTAGCTTTTTAAAATTTTAATAAAGGGAAAATAAAGTGTTTGAAATAGTTAGTGAGTCATTTAAATCCGCGGTTAATAAACTTCGTTTTGTTGATGATGAAAAAGCTTTAAAAAATGCTCTTGACACTTTAAAAAAAGCCCTTTTAAAAGCAGATGTACATCATAAAGTTACGAAAGAATTACTCACTTTAGTAGAAAATGATGTAAAAACTAATGGCATAGGCCAAAAGCAATTTTTAGACTCAATTAAGAAAAATTTAGAAGAAATTCTTAGTGTTAAAGGTAAAAATCAAGGTTTTGTATTTGCTAGTAAGCCACCTACGGTTGTTTTGATGTGCGGTTTGCAAGGTGGTGGTAAAACTACTACTACGGTAAAAATTGCTAATTACTTAAAACTAAGAAATAAAAAAGTATTAATTGCTGCATGTGATTTGCAAAGATTAGCTGCGGTAGAGCAATTAAGACAACTCACTCAAGCTAATGAGCTTGATTTATTTTTCATAGAAAATGAAAACAATCCTTTAAATGTAGCTAAACAAGCTTTAGAAAAAGCAAAAAATTCTATGTATGATGTTTTGCTTGTAGATACTGCCGGCCGTCTGGCAATTGATATAGCTTTGATGAATGAGCTTAAAGAAGTAAAAGCTATTTTAAATCCTGATGAAGTATTTTATGTAGCTGATGCTATGAGTGGTCAAGATGGAGTTAAAACAGCAAGTAGCTTTAATGAAGCTTTAGAAATCACTGGGGTTATTTTAAGTAAATTTGATGCAGATACTAAAGGTGGTGTTGCGCTAGGTATAGCTAAACAAATTGGTGTGCCTTTAAGATTTATTGGTGTTGGTGAGAAAGTAGCTGATTTAGAAGTATTTATCCCTGATAGGATTGTTAATCGTATCATGGGTGAAGGTGATTTGGCAACTTTGGCTGAAAAAACTGCCGCTATTATAGATGAAAAAGAAGCAAAAAAACTTAATAAAAAAATCAAAAAAGGTGAATTTAATTTCAATGACTTTTTAAATCAAATGGAAAGTGTTAAAAAACTTGGTAGTATGAAATCAATCATTGGTATGATACCTGGTTTATCATCTATGGCAGCAAATATTAAAGATATTGATTTGGATAATTCTAAAGAAATTATTCATATTAAAGCAATGATTTCATCAATGACGCCAAAAGAAAGAGAAAATCCTGATTTGTTAAACAACGCAAGAAAGCGTCGTATTGCAGAGGGTGCTGGTTTATCTCAAATGGAAGTAAATCGCTTTTTAAAACAATTTAGTAATGCGGCTAAGTTGGCAAAGAAATTTTCAAACAAAAAAGGAATGGAAAATTTTATGAATATGTTGCAGCAAGCTAAAAGACCGCAATAATTAAAGCTTTTTTATGGATATATGAGTTAAAATATCTATAACAAAATTTTAATTTTTTTAGGAGTATTAAAATGACAGTAATCAGACTTACAAAAATGGGACGCAAAAAAAGACCATTTTATCGTATAGTTGTAACTGATAGTAGAAAAAGACGCGATGGTAGTTGGATAGAAAGCATTGGATATTATAATCCTATGGTTGAACCTGAAGTAGTAAAATTTGATGCTGAGCGTTTAGCTTATTGGAAGAGCGTAGGTGCTAAATTAAGCGATAGAGTAGCAGCTATTACAAGCAAGTAAAAATGGTTGAAAATTTTTTAAGAGAATACGCAAAATTAATTGTTGATTTTCCTGAAAAAGTTGATATACAAAAACAAAATTTAGAAAACAATTTTGCTGAAATTATCATTTATGTTGATCCAACTGACACTGGTAAGTTGATCGGAAAAAATGGGAAATTAATCAACGCAATAAAAACAGTTATTATGGCTTATAAAGTTAAAGATGCAACTTCATATCGTATAACGGTAAAAGCTATTGAAGAATGATTTGGTCCAAGTTGCTAAACTTGGGAAAAGTGTTGGTTTGAAAGGTTATGTAAAATTACATAATTTAAGTGATTTTTATGAGCAGTTTAAAGCAGGTGCTAAATTTTTTGATGGTAATCAAAAAATTTACACCATAAAAGCTTTCGATAAAACAAGATCTTTGGTTTTATTTGAAGATTTTGAGAATTTAGAATCTGCAAAAAAACTAACTAATATTACACTATTTCAAAGCATAAAAACTACAAAAGAAACTTGTAAGTTAAAAAAAGATGAGTATTTTTATTTTGATATTATAGGCTGTGAAATTTTTGAAAATGAACAAAAATTAGGTATAGTTGAAGATATTTTAGAAAATGGAGCTGGATTTTTATTCTGTATAAAATGCGATGAAAAACTACAGACAAAGGTTAAAAACTTTTATATTCCTTATGTTGATAAATATATTCAAAAAGTTGATATAGAAAATAAAAAAATATTCACACAATCTGCTTTAGATATTTTAGAAAATTCATGAAATATACTTTTGTAAGTTTATTCCCAGAGCTTATTGAGCCTTATTTTAAAACTTCTATTTTGGCAAGGGCAAAAGAAAAAGGAATTTTAGAATTTGATTTTGTTAATCCTAGAAATTTTACTACAAATAAACATCTAAAAGTAGATGATTATAAAATAGGCGGTGGTGCGGGACTTTTATTACAAGCTCAGCCTTTATATGATTGTTTAACGCATATTAAAAGCCAAGATAAAAATACGCATTTTATTTTTCTTTTACCATGTGCTAAAACTTTTAAGCAAATAGATGCTAAAAGATTAAGCGTCAAAGAGCATATTTGTTTTGTATGTAGTAGATATGAGGGTTTAGATGAGCGTATTGTGGAAGAATTTGCTAATGAAGTGTTTTCTATAGGAGATTTTATACTTACAGGTGGAGAGTTAGCATCTTTGGTGATGTGTGATGCTATTAGTAGAAATATTCAAGATGTTCTTGGAAATAGTGAAAGTTTAAGTGAAGAAAGTTTTGAAAATGATTTATTAGAAGCACCATCATTTTCTAAGCCATTTGTTTTTGAAAAGGAAAATAAAAAATTTTATGTTCCTTCAGAGTTTTTAAAGGGAAATCACGCTAAAATTACAGCTTTAAAAACTACTTTGGCGTCTTGCAAAACGAAATATTTTCGTCCTGATTTGTATCAAAAGCATGAACGCAAATTTTAAGGAATATCGTTATGAAAAATAAATACATTGAGCAATTTGAGCAAAAACAAATTGAAGGTAAAAATGTTCCAGAATTTCGTGCTGGAGATACTTTAAGACTTGCTATTCGCATTAAAGAAGGCGATAAAACAAGAATTCAAAATTTTGAAGGTATTTGTATAGCGCGTAGAGGAAATGGTGTAGATGAAACTTTCATTGTGCGTAAAATAGGCGCTAATAATGTAGGTGTTGAAAGAATTTTCCCTATTTATAGTGAAAGTTTAGAAAGTATTACAGTATTAAGAAGAGGTCGTGTACGCCGTGCTAGATTATTCTATTTAAGAGATAGAAGAGGTAAGGCTGCTCGTATTAAAGAACTTAAAAAATAAAATGAAATTTAGAACTCAAATGCATGAAGTAATTTCTTGGGAACAAGAAATTGAAAATGGCATAAATATATCTAAAAAAATAGAAAATGCTTATGCTAAGGAAATATGCATAAATATGTCAAAGGATAGCTTTATGAAAGATCATAAAGCACCTTTTGATATTACTATACAAGTATTAAAAGGCACTATTGATTTTGGAGTTTTAAATCAGCAAATTCTACTTAAATCTTTAGATAGCATTAGTTTAAAAGCTAATGAAATTCATAATCTTTTAGCACTAGAAGATTCTATAGTGCGTTTAACTCTATATAAACAAGATAGCCTTGAACGCGTTGAGAGTGTTTTGAAATCTTAATTTAAGTCTCATTTTGTATAATTTTAGCTTACTTAAAATTAGGAAGTTAAGCTATGAAATGGACTAAAGATTCTTGGAAAAATTATAAAATTCAGCAACAGCCGCAATATCCTGATGAAAATGAATTACAAGATGTTGTTAAAAAATTAGAAAAATTACCACCACTTGTTTTTGCAGGTGAGGTAGATAAGTTAAAAAAATCCCTTGCTAAGGTTGTAAATTCTCAAGCATTTTTACTCCAAGGAGGAGATTGTGCAGAGAGTTTTGTAAATTTTGGTGCTGATAATATAAGAGATATGTTTAAAGTTATGCTTCAAATGGCTATAGTACTTACTTTTGCAGGATCTTGTCCTATTGTTAAAGTAGGGCGTGTTGCAGGACAATTTGCAAAGCCAAGAAGTAATGATTTTGAAGAAGTAGATGGAGTAACACTTCCAAGTTATCGTGGGGATATTATTAATGGTTTTGAATTTAATGAAAAATCAAGAATAGCCGATCCTAAAAGAATGCTAGAAGCGTATTATCAAAGTGCTACAACTTTAAATTTATTAAGAGCTTTTTCAAGAGGTGGTTTAGCAGATTTAAGAGTAGTGCATAAGTGGAATTTGGGTTTTTTGAAAAAAGCAGAGCTTGGGAAAAAATATAATGAACTTAGTGAAAAAATCACTCAAGCTTTAGCTTTTATGCAAGCTTGTGGTATCACTGATACCCCAAATCTTTCCCAAACAGCCTTTTATACTTCCCATGAAGCCTTGCTTTTGCCTTATGAAGAAGCTTTAACTAGAGTAGATAGTTTAAGCGGGGAAATTTATGATTGTTCAGCACATATGCTTTGGATAGGTGAGCGTACTAGAAAAGCAGATGAAGCACATGTGCATTTTTTAAGTGGAGTAAAAAATCCACTCGGTGTTAAGCTTAGTGCTAATTATGATTTAGATGAAATAAAAAAGCTAGCAAGTATTTTAAATCCGCATAATGAAGCAGGAAGATTAAATTTCATCATCCGTATGGGATGTGATAAGATAGAAAATGCCTTGCCAAAATTATTTAAAGAGTTAAAACAAGAAGGGTTTAATATACTTTATAGCATAGATCCTATGCATGCAAATACGGTTAAATCAGGTAATTTTAAAACAAGAGAATTTGATAAAATTATTCAAGAAGTGCGTGCGTTTTTTGAGATAGCTATGAGTGAAGGAGTGTATCCTGGTGGGGTACATTTGGAAATGACAGGGCAAAATGTAACAGAATGTGTAGGAGGCTCTTTAAATATCACTCAAGAAGAACTTTCCAAACGCTATGAAACACAATGTGATCCAAGATTAAATGCTGACCAAGCTTTAGAATTAGCATTTATCATAGCAGACTTAGTTAAAAAGGCAAGAAAATGTTAAAATTTTATGGTATTAAAAATTGTAATAGTGTTAAAAAGGCCATGGATTATTTAAATTCTAAGCAAATTGAATTTGAATTTTTAGATATTAAAAAGCTAGATGAAGAAACTTTAAATTTTTGGCTTAGCAAAAGGAGTGTTTTAGAGCTTGTAAATACAGCGGGTATGAGTGCTAGAAAATTAGGGTTAAATAAAGAAAAACTTCAAAATTTAAACCAAGATGAAATTAAAGTGATGATTTTGCAAAATCCAACGCTTATAAAACGCCCATTAATTATAAAAGATGATGAAGTTTTTATAGCTAAAGAGTATGAGAG
>NZ_JANQDA010000005.1:0-93827 GCF_024723655.1 Campylobacter sp. RM5063
GATCTTTTTGATTTTTAAAATGCTCTTTTTTGACTTTTCTTAGTTCAAAGGGTATTTTAAAGCAATCCAAATAACTTTTGCTATTTTTCATGATAGCTTCTCCAAGCTTATAGCTTAATCTTTCTTTTATTCTTAAACTAGCTCCATAAAGTTTATTGTTTTGGTGGATAAACATCTCATATTCATTTTTTAAGCCTTTATGATTTAAAAAACGCAAAAGATTATGATTTTGACTTTGTAAAAATGTTTGTATATCAAGTTTTTTTAGTTCATGGTATTCTAGTGCTAATTCTTTGTAAAATGCTATAGGTGGTATCAAAAGCTCATAAGCATTTATAAGTTGAATTTTACATTCAATTTTTTTATCATCATCTTTTTCTAAAAGTAAAATTCCTATTAAGTCCACATAATCAAGTCTTGGTGTTTTTTCATTTGCTATGCTTAAGCCCGAACTTTCCTCACTTTGCTTGATAATTTGTGTATTAACATACAAAAAGGTTTGCTCATCGCAAATTGCTTTTTCATTTTGTATATCTTGAAAAGTATTGATAAGTCCAAAATTTTTTACTAATTTAAAAGATGAGTTTTCAATGCTTATAGATGATATAGCATGGGTTGATAAACTGGCGTGATTCCAAGTGTGTATGCCTAAGATTTGATAGTTTTTTAACTCTTTTGGAAAAATGATTTTTTCATTAGCTTTGATCTTTGTAGTTTTTTCGCAAAAAAATGAGTTTTTATGCTCTATTTTAGTTGAATTTGAGGGCGTAAAGATATGAAATTTTCTTTTTGAGCAAATGATATTTTCTTTAGATTTTTTAAACCTGTGTAAATTTTTAATGATGTTTTTACCAAGCTCTTGCATAGCTAGTGGCATAGGGTGGAATTTATAGTTTTGATCAAAATCATAAAGATTATTTTTTTGGTAGTAAAGATCTACATCGATTAGATTAAAACCATAATAAGCACAATTTTTCCTATGAGCTTCATTGATAGCTTTTGATTTATCATTACAAGCTGGTATGGGGAGTATAAGCACTATGATAATTTTGTTTGCTTTGTAAAGTTCTTCGTAAAAATAATCAATATTTCTAAGTATAATATTTAAACTCATAGGGCTTAAATAATCATTGATATTTGATTCACTGATGAGAAAATCACTTTTATTTATAGTATTTTCATGGCGTATTAACTCATAAAGATTTTGTAAAGAAGTACTAAGCCCTAAAGCGTAATTATGTAATGTAATGTCTTTATTTTCAAGACCTATCCTAAGACCATTTTTAACTACACTATTGCTACCACCTAGTAAGATTACATCCATAAGTTCTTTCTTGATTTTTTTAATTTTTATTTATTTTATAAGATATTTTTTAATAAATAATTTCAGAGTAAAAACCCCTCATTTTATCTTTAAATAGGTATTTGACAAAGATAACAACTTTAGCTATATTTTTAAATTCAGTATTAAATTTACTTAGGATGTTGATGGAAAAAATATGCCAAAAAAGAGATGTTTTTTATATAGCTGGTTATGATCCTAGAGGATATAGGCATTATTATGCTATGTTTAAAAAAAATTTAGCCGAGCAAAATACACTTTTAAATTATGATTATACTTTATCAAAAGCTCAAGTTAATGCATATGCTTTTTGGCAAATTCAAACCCCATATACAAGTACTTCTTACACCTTTTTAAGCTGGAATGATATAGTTAAAAAAAACTGGTCAGAGGGTATAAAAGATGCCTTGAGTGATTGTTATAGTTTTTTTAGAATTTATACTATTACAGGACTTTTTTTAAAATTTGGTAAAGAATCCCCGCACCAACTTATCACAGGTTATTATCCATTTTTTTATGTGCTTTTAAGTTTGATTTTTACTTTATTTTGTGCTTTTGGAAGTTTATTTTATTTGCAAAATTTTCATATTATTTTAGGAATTTTAGCTTTTGTTTTATCGTTAGTGTTTTTACCAAAAATGCTTTATAAATTAGGCAAGAAATTAGCTGTTTTTTGGATAGCTAGAATTTGTTCTTTTTGTGCAAACTGGGAGAAAAATTCTCAAGGTGAACTTGAGTTAAGAATGGATGATTTTGCTAGAGTTATTTTTGAAAAACTAAAAGAAAATGCAAATGATAAAAACTATGAGCTCATCTTAAGCGCACATAGCGTAGGAACGGTGCTTTGTATAAATGTTTTAGCAAAAGTACTTAGAAAATGTGAAAAAGAAAATATTTCTTTTGAAAATTTAAAAGTTTTAACTTTAGGCGAGTGTATACCTTTGGTAAGCTATCAAAAAAGATCTTTTGAGTTTAGAAAAGACTTAGAGTATTTGGGAAGTAAGAATTTAATATGGTATGATTTTACTTCTATTATTGATGGGGCTTGTTTTGCACAAGTTGATTTTATACGCACAAGCGGAGTGAAAGCACAATTTAGTCCAAAATATCTTTCAGCTAAATTTCATACCTTATATAAAAACAAAGATTATAAAAAAATCAAAAAAGACAAATATAAAGCACATTTTTTATATTTATTTGCCACACAAATTCAAGGAGTATATAACTTTTTTGAATTTGTCATAGGTAAAAATAAATTAGAAGAAAAAATCAAATAGGAGGAAAAAATGGGTCAGTGTCCTTTTCATCCAAAGCCTTATAAAAATAAAGCTTCTACATTAACTACTTTTTTACTAAAAAGAAGATCTTGGCTTGATGGACTTTATGAGCGAAGCTATAAAATGATGATGGGTAGAGTAAAAATGCCTGGATTTGATCTATATGTAGTAAATGATCCAAAAGAAGTTAGACGCATTATGGTAGATGAGGTTAGAGAATATCCAAAAAGCCAACTTTTACATGAGCTTTTGGAGCCACTTTTAGGTATAAGTATTTTTACAACTAATGATAGAGTATGGGAAAAGCAAAGAGAACTTTTAAGACCTTCTTTTGAAATGACAAGGATTTCTAAGGTTTTTAATTTGATGAGTGAAGCAGCTTCTGATATGATGGCAAGATTTGCAAGGTATGAAGATAAAGCGATTGTAGAAGTAGATGAAGCTATGACTTTTGTGACTGCAGATGTGATTTTTAGAACTATTATGTCATCAAAACTTGATGAGCAAAAAGGTAAACTTGTTTTAGATGCTTTTGTAACTGTGCAAGAAGAAACAGTTAAAACAGCTATGCGAAGAATGTTTCGCTTTCCAACTTGGCTTTCAAATCTTTTAGGTGAGAAAAAAAGACTTAAAGCAGGTGGAGTTATACGCAAGGTTTTATCAGATATTATAAAGCCAAGATATGATAATGCCCTAAATGATCAAGGAAAATATGAAGATATTTTATCATCATTGCTTATGGTGGTAGATGCAGATACTAATGAGAGATTTTCTTTTAATGAAATTTTAGACCAAGTTGCTATGCTTTTCTTAGCAGGCCATGAAACCACTGCAAGTTCGCTAACTTGGACACTATATATTTTAAGTATTTCTCCAAATGAGCAACAAAAAGCTTATGAAGAAATCATGCAAATTGCGGGTGATGAGGAGTTTAAAATAGAACATATTAGAGCGATGAAATATCTTACAAATGTGTTTAAAGAAAGTTTAAGACTTTATCCACCAGTTGGCTTTTTTGCTAGAGAAGCAAGAAATGATAACAAAATGAGAGATAAGCTTATTAAAAAAGGTTCAGGTGTAGTGGTAGCTCCATGGCTTATTCATAGACATGATAGTTTTTGGGAAAATCCACATGAGTTTGATCCAAGTCGCCATGAAGATAAAAGCAAGATTAAAAAAGACACTTATATGCCTTTTGGTATGGGAGAGCGTGTGTGTATAGGGCAGGGTTTTGCTATGCAAGAGGCTGTTTTGATTTTAGCTAATATTTTAAGGACTTATAAGTTAGAATTAGAAGAAAATTTTGTACCTGATATAGTAGGAAGACTTACTATAAGATCGGCAAATGGTATGAATATAAGATTTATAAAAAGGCAAAAATGAAAGAAAAATTAGCAGGAACTATACTACTTTGCGCTATCGTTCCTTTAGCGGTGATTAGTTATCTTTTTATTGTTATAGTGGGTACTTTTGGTAATCCTGCTAGGGTTAGACAAGGTGTGAGAGCGCTTGATCATTTTGTCAATGCTACTTTGTTTAATGGTTATGCTTGGGAGTCTTTATCGTCTCATGCTTGGAGAGAGCGTGATAAAAGATGGGCTAAAATAGTTATTAAAATCACAGATTTTTTTGATAAAAATCACTGCCAAAAGGCAAATAAAAGAGAGCAACCTATAGTGGATTTAGTTTTAGAAAGAAAGCTTACCGAACAAACTGTCGGTAAGCAGCTTTAGTTTTCTCCAAATAAAGCTTTAAGGTTTTTAAACGCTTCTTCTTGGTTGTTAGTTTTATCTTCATTATTTACTTCATTAAGTTCTATCTCATATCCAAGAAGCATGCTAGCTAGGCGTATATTGATACCACTTTTTCCTATGGCTTTGCTTTTTTGTTCGCTATTTAGCGTTACAATAGCCTTTTTATCTTCAATGCTAACTGAGTTTATAATGGCTGGAGCTAAGCTTCTAGTGATTAAAATTGCCATTTCGTTAGAATACTCAATGCAGTCAATATTTTCATTTTTTAATTCTTTGCTTACAGCATTGATTCTAACTCCTTTTATACCCACAGTTGCTCCTACTGCATCAACACTCGGGCTATTAGCTTGCAAGATGATTTTTGCTCTCTCGCCTGGAATTCTTGCACTTGCATAAATATTTATAAGACCATCTTTGATTTCAGGAACTTCAGCTTTTAATAAAGCTTCTAAAAATTTAGGGCTAGTTCTACTAAGCTCCATTCTCATACCCGATTTATCAATATATACATGTCTAATAACAGCTTTAATCACATCGCCTACTTTAAATTTTTCACCTTTGATACGATTTTTTCTAGGCAAATATGCACGAAACTCATCAATTTCTACATAGGTATTTTCTTCACTATCTACTCTTACTACGCTACCAAAAACCATATGTCCTACCATTTTTTGGTATTTTTCATAGATTTTTTCTTCTAAGAGTTTTTGAATGTTATATTCTAATTCTTTATGTAAGATATTTACAGCAGTACGGCCTAAATTTTCCAAAGAACATTCATAAGTTAGCTCATCGCCAATTTCTACATCTTTAGCTTCAGCCCTTGCTTTACTTAAAGCGATAAAATGCTCATTTTTATTTTCTAATCTTTCATCATTATCAGCTACTACGATGATTTTTTGATAAAGTTGCAAATTTTTACCTGAATCAACAAAAAATTCATATTTATCGCCATAAATTTTCTTAGCAGTATTAATAAGTGCTTTTTTAACTCTTTCTCTTACATCTTCTATTTGTAAATTTTTCTCATTAGCAATGGATTCAATTATATCTGTGATTTTTTCCATAATGACAATACAACCTTAATTTTGGATTTTAAAAGTTTGAAGAATAAAATTATATCTTTAATAAGTTTAATTAAAAGTAAAATTTGCTATAATTTCAGATTAAAAAAACTTGAGGATGATGATATGGACTTAAAAATAGCAAGAACCTCTGTTGATGAAAAGCCAAAAAGTATAAGTTTAGAAAGTATTGAAAAGGCTGTGGATAAAGAAGGTCAAAAATTTTTCTATTTTGATAAAGACAATGCACATAAGCAATTAATCGCTTTAGTGGAGCATTTTGAAAAAAAAGGAAAATGTGTTTATCATAGAACAATCAAATATGGTTTAGATGATGCAGATTTTATGTATGAGGTACATATTCTTTGAGTAAAAAACTTTTTATACAAACTTTAGGTTGTGCTATGAATGTGCGTGATTCAGAGCACATGATAGCTGAACTTAAAGAAAAAGAAAATTATGAATTAACTCAAGATGCAAAAGAAGCAGATTTGATTTTAATCAATACTTGCTCGGTGCGTGAAAAGCCTGTACATAAGCTTTTTTCAGAAGTTGGAAGTTTTGAAAAAATCAAAAAAAATGGCGCTAAAATAGGAGTTTGTGGTTGCACTGCTTCACATTTGGGAGATGAGATTTTTAAGCGTGCTCCTAGTGTGGATTTTGTTTTGGGTGCTAGAAATGTTTCCAAAATCACAAAGGCCGTAAATACTCCAAAATTTTTAGGTAATGATATAGATTTTGATGAGAGTAATTATGCTTTTGCAGATTTTAGAAATAGCCTTTATAAGACCTATATTAATATCTCCATAGGTTGTGATAAGCATTGTACTTATTGTATAGTGCCTCACACAAGAGGAGATGAGATTTCTATACCTTTTGAGATTATTAAAAATGAAGCATTGAAAGCTGTTTCTAAGGGTGCTAAAGAGATTTTTTTACTAGGACAAAATGTTAATAATTACGGCAAAAGATTTTCTAATGCTCATGAAAAGATTAATTTTTCAGATCTTTTGGAAAAGCTAAGTGAAATTGAAGGTTTGGAGCGTATCCGCTTTACAAGCCCACATCCATTGCATATGGACGATAGATTTTTAGAGGTTTTTTCTAAAAATCCTAAAGTTTGTAAGTCTATGCATATGCCTTTGCAAAGTGGTTCAAGTGAAATTTTAAAGGCTATGAAACGCGGATATACTAAAGAGTGGTATTTAGATAGAGCATTAAAACTTCGTTCTATGTGTAAAGATGTGAGTATTTCTACTGATGTGATTGTGGCTTTTCCAGGTGAGAGTGATAAAGACTTTGAAGATACCATGGATGTGCTTGAAAAAGTGCGATTTGAGCAAATGTTTTCTTTTAAATACTCTAAAAGACCATTAACTAAAGCTGCAACTATGCCAAATCAAATTCCTGATGATATAGCTTCAAAACGCTTGAGTGTTTTACAAGCAAGACATACAGAAATTTTAGATGAAATTGTTGTAAAACAAAAAGATAAAGAATTTGAAGTTTTATTTGAAGAATTAAGAAGTGAAGGTTTTGTAGCAGGTAGAAGTGATAATAATTTTTTGATTCAAGTTAAAGGCAGTGAAGAGCTATTAGGACAAATGAAAAAAGTAAAAATCACCAATCCTAGGCGTATGGTGTTAAATGGCGAAATCCTTTAAGATTAATCTTTTAGCCTTTGGAATTTTTTTATTACAATGGCTAATTTTTTTAACTTGTAGAAAGGTTTATTTAGGGCAAAAGCTTCCAAAAAGATCATGTGTGATACTTTTTTGGCATGGGCGTCTTGCTCTAATGCCTTTTGCTTATCGTAAAATGGGTATTAAAGGAAAAAAAGCTTATGTTATGATTTCACACCATAAAGATGGGGAGATTATTGCTAGAAATATTGCTTTTTTTGGTTTAGATACTTTAAGAGGTAGCACAAGCAAAGGTGCTTTGGCTTTATTAAAACAATCTTTTAAAATTTTAGATCAAGGCGATGATGTGATTATCACTCCAGATGGGCCAAGAGGACCTTATCATAATGTTTCAGATGGTTCTGTGATGATAGCTTTAAAAAAAAATGCTCCACTTTTTTTGCTAAATTATGAAGCAAGTTCTTTTTGGGAATTTAAAAGTTGGGATAAAATGATTTTACCTAAGCCTTTTTCTAAGATTACTTATAGATTAAGTGAAGAAATCAAAATACAAAATTTGAATTTAGAAGAAGCTAAAGTATTGATAAAAGAAAAATTTGATATGATAAGTCAAATAGATAAAGGATAAACACCATGTTATCTTTTTTTAGAAAGTATATTTTACAGCTTTTAATTTGTATTTGTTATGATGAAAAACAATACATTATAAGATGTCATACTTGGAAAAAATCTCAACCAGTTGATACTTTTGAAAAAAGTTTTGAAGATAAAGAAAAAGCAATAGAATATGTTAAAAATTTAAGTAAAGACTTTCAAATTTATTATATTTGTACCTTTTTTACACCTATTGCTCAAGGTGTAGTGCCAAGTTCAAATTTCAAAGAGCTTTCTAATTTTGGAGTAGAAGCAAATAATGTTAAATGTATTCCTTTTAATAATGCTTTGTTGTATGTTTCCAATCAATCTTTGAGTTCTTGCAAAGAAGATTATGAAGCTTTTGGTGGTTTAGATTTGCTTTACTCACCTTTTTCTTTGCTTTATCATTGTATAGCAAATAGAGGTTTTGAAGAAAAAATAGGCCTTTATGTGTATAGATATCATGATTTTGTTGCGATGTTAATTTGTAAAAATGAGATTATATTATTTGGAAGTTATTTTAATATAGCTAGTCAAAATTATGACGAAGTTGATTTTTTTGATGACATTAAAGACGAATTTGATTTGCAAATTGATGATGAAAGCCAAGAAGAAGAAAATGAACAAAATTATGATTTAAAAAGTTTAGAAGAGATGAGTAAAGAACTTGATAAGCTTGAAGATTTAGATGAGAATGAAGAACAGCTTCCTATGGAATCTTTAGAAAATTTTAGTTCAGATATGAAAATGATAGAATACATCATTTCAAGTGTAAAAGAATTTTATCATAATCCTTTGTATGATAATAGTTTTTTAGAAGAAATTGTAATTTTTGATGAGGAAAGTTTTAGTGCAACCTCGCTAGATTA
This sequence comes from Campylobacter sp. RM5063, assembly GCF_024723655.1. NCBI lineage: Bacteria > Pseudomonadati > Campylobacterota > Epsilonproteobacteria > Campylobacterales > Campylobacteraceae > Campylobacter > Campylobacter sp. RM5063. Next base: position 8,586 of record NZ_JANQDA010000005.1, read on the forward strand.
TTTAGAAAATGAGCTTTTTATAAAACCAAAAGTAGAGCTTATAGATACTTTAAATTTGATGAATGAGCTTGTAGTTAAGGATTTGAAGCTATGAGATATAGTTTAATAAAGCCTAAGATAAAACCAGTTTTTAATCTTTTTACTAGAATTTGGATTTATTTTACTAGTATTAGTGTGTCTTTGATTTTTGTGGTGTTTATTGTTGTTGTTTTTAAAAGCTACTATGCATCTGTGCAACTTGATGATAAGAAAAAAGAATTGGCTCAAATCATAGCTCAAATTAATTCCAATAAACTTAAATATCAAGAATTAGTAAAACAAAATAATAAAGCAGAAATGATTTTAGGGGATTTAGAACAAGAACGAGAGAATGGTAAAAATAAAGTTTTATTAAAAAGTATTCAAAATCTTTTTACTTTAGTGCCTAAAAATATATCTTTAGATGAGGTTTTAATGGAAGATAGGTCGCTTATTTTAAGAGGTATTACACCTACTAAAGAAATGTTTGCCTTGTTGTTGGAAGCCCCATTAAGAAGTATTTTTTCAAATTCTCAAACAAGCTATTATCAATTAGAAAATGGGTGGTATCGCTTTGTTAGTGTAAATATTACTATACCAGAGGAAATGTATGAACAAAAAAGATAAGAGCTTAGAAGAAGCTGATATATTAAAGATATTGATTTATTCTTTTTCATTTGTTGCACTTTGTGCAATATTGATTTTATTCTTAATTGTACCTTTTTTGAAGGATTATAAAATCGAACATTCCAGATTAGCTGCTCAACAAATTCAAAACACCAAAGCATTAAATGAATTACAAGCTTTGGAAAAGGTTATTAGAGATTTTCAAAGCACAAACGCGCAAAATTTAGCTCAAATCAATGCAGAATTTTCTCAAAAAGAATTAATGGATTTTATGAAAAATTATTTTGATGATGTCAAAATAAATCTTATTCCTATTAAAAAAAGACAAGAATATTTAAAATATCAATTTGGAGTTAGCGTAAAGATGAAAAATCCACAAGCTTTTTATTCTTTTTTAAATGATTTACAAAGATATAAAAATTTAATAGAAATAAGTACGCCTGTTGAATTTAAATCAGAAGAAAAACACATTGATCTTAAATTTAGAATCAAAGTGTTTCATGCTTTAGCTATTCAAAAATAATTACTTCATTATTTTGATAAGGAGAGATTTTTTCTTCCTTTTTACTATCTTGTTTTATATCTTGAGCTTCTAAATTTTCTTGTACTTTTGATTCTTCCTTGATTTCTTTTATATTGGTTTTTAAACTAGAAGTGATTTCTTTGTAAAAAGCAACAAAAACTTTATCAATTTCCAAAGCACTAGCTGCAAGACTTTCATTTACTTGGGTTGGGACAGCACTATAAACTTGTCTAAAACTTTCTATACTTGCTTGACCTTTTATAGGATAGTTTAAAATAATAGGATCATTTAATTTTGCTGAACTCGTTGTGCTTTGGAAAGTATCTTCTTGATACAAATTATTTAAATGACTTTGAGCTTCTAAAATAATCATAAAAGAAGATTCTACACTATCGCCTCCAAGACTTGAATTTCTTGTAACTTTATCCTCATATAAGTTAGTACTGATGGTAATATTAAAAGCATAATCAGGATTTTCATTATCTATTGTATATCCTTTACTTTCTAATAGTGCTTTACTATCTTTAGATAGCTGTTTTTTTAGTAATTCTAGGCTTTTATTGATTCTTTGATTTAGGGTAGATTGTTCAAAATAAGAACTATAAAAAGTATTTTTAATAATTTCTATTTCATTGATTTTAATTTTTGGGCTATTTTCTTTTGTATTATTATGTTCTTCAAAAGAACTTTTAAAACTTGGCATAGAAATATAATAAGTTTTTTGATTACCAGTGCAAGCACTTAAAAATAAAATTATGCTAAAAAATAATAATATTTTTTTCATTATCTCTCCTTGTTATTTTTATAATTATACAATTTTTTGCTATATTATGTGTTTTATTATAAAGGCTTTTTTATGGAATTTTGGCAAAATATTTATGCAAATTTTGATGTAGTGGCTTTTGAAATTTTTGGTTTAAAAGTGCATTGGTATGGTATTATGTATGTATTAGCCTTACTTGTTGCTTTAATGGTTGCAAAATACTATGCTATTAAAGACAATATGGGAATTTCAAAAGCTATGCTTGATAGTTATTTTATATGGGTGGAAATTGGTGTAATTTTAGGTGCAAGATTGGGTTATATTTTAATTTATGATGCAAATACTTTATGGTATCTTACGCATCCTTGGCAAATTTTTAATCCTTTTTATAATGGAGAATTTGTAGGAATTAGAGGTATGAGTTACCATGGTGCTGTTATAGGATTTTTAATAGCAACTTATGCTTTTTGTAAAAAAAATAAACAAAATTTATGGAAATATTTAGATTTGGTTGCTATTAGTGTGCCATGTGGTTATATTTTTGGGCGTATTGGAAATTTTTTAAATCAAGAGCTATTTGGTAGAGCTACGGATGTACCTTGGGGTATTTATGTAGATGGGGTATTGCGTCATCCTTCGCAACTTTATGAAGCATTTTTAGAAGGTTTTATAGTTTTTATCATTTTATTATTGATAAAAAAATATAAAAAATACAATGGAGAGCTTATTGCTTATTATACAATTTTTTATGCTTTAGCGCGTTTTGTTTGTGAGTTTTATAGAGAGCCTGACTTTGGTATAGGCTTTGTTGTTTTTGGTATGAGTATGGGTCAAATTTTAAGTATTATAATGTTTTTATTAGGACTAATTTTATCTTTTTATTTAAGAAATATTAAAAAAAATTTATAAATTTTTATTTTTTTTAAGAATAAAAGTTCTATAATTGCTCCGATATTATAAATTATCAACTTTTTAAAGGAGTAAATATGAGCCAACTCATTGAAGGTTTTTTAGGCAAGAGTGTTGATGGCAAAAAAAGCAAAATGCCAGCAAAACTTGACTATATTCAAAGTGCAACAGGCTTGATTTTAGGCTTGTTTATGTGGGCACATATGTTTTTCGTTTCTACCATTTTGGTTAGTGATGATTTTTTTGATTCAGTAGTTCACTTTTTGGAACTAAAATTTATCATTGATAGCCCTATGATGAGCTACATCACTTCTTTTTTAGCCGCCTGTGTTTTAGTGATTTTCTTTGTGCATGCAGGTCTTGCAATGAGAAAATTTCCTATCAATTTTAGACAATATCAACTTTGTAGAACACACTTAAAATATATGAATCATGGTGATTCTTCTTTATGGTGGGTTCAAGCTGCAACTGGTTTTGTAATGTTTTTCCTAGGTTCAGCGCATTTGATTTTTGTTATAACTAATGCAGATAAAATCAGTGCTGATATGTCAGGCGATAGAGTGGTAAGTCATTTTATGTGGTTATTTTATATTGCCTTATTAATCTGTGTTGAGTTGCATGGAAGTATTGGTTTATATAGATTATGTGTAAAATGGGGTTGGTTTGAAGGTAAAGATGCAAAAGAAAGTCGTAAAAAACTTAAAAAAGCAAAATGGTTTATTAGTATTTTCTTCTTAGTTTTAGGTGTATTAAGCTTGGCTGCTTTTGCAAAAATAGGCTTTAATAATTACCAAAACAACTCTGTGGCACAAATAGTAAAAACTTATGATGGAGCTAAATATGAACATACAATATAGTGATGCTTTAGTTATCGGTGGTGGTCTTGCAGGTTTAAGAGCTGCTATTGAAGTTGCAAAAAGTGGTCAAAGTGTAACTTTATTAAGTATTTGTCCGGTTAAAAGATCTCACTCAGCTGCTGTACAAGGTGGTATGCAAGCGAGTTTAGGAAATAGTGTTAAAGGTGAGGGAGATAATGAAGATGTGCATTTTGCTGATACAGTAAAAGGGTCTGACTGGGGCTGTGATCAAGAAGTTGCAAGAATGTTTGCACAAACTGCTCCAAAAGCGGTTCGTGAGCTTGCTGCTTGGGGTGTACCTTGGACTAGGGTTACAAAAGGACCTAGAACTGTTGTTATCAATGCTCAAAAAACTACCATTGAAGAAAAAGAAGAAGCACATGGTCTTATAAATGCAAGAGACTTTGGTGGTACTAAAAAATGGAGAACATGTTATATCGCTGATGCAACAGGACATTGTATGTTATATGGTGTGGCAAATGAAGCGATTAAACATCAAGTTAAAATCATCGATAGAATGGAAGCAGTAAGAATTATCCATGATGGTAAAAAATGTCTAGGGGCTATCGCTAGAGATTTAACCAATGGAGAATTAATTGCTTATGTTGCTAGAGGAACTATGATTGCAACAGGTGGTTATGGTAGAATTTATAAACAAACTACAAATGCAGTAATTTGCGAAGGTACAGGAGCTGCTATCGCACTTGAGACTGGACTTTGCAGACTTTCAAATATGGAAGCAGTACAATTTCACCCAACTCCAATCGTACCAAGTGGTATCTTACTAACTGAAGGTTGTAGAGGTGATGGTGGTATCTTAAGAGATGTTGATGGTTACCGCTTTATGCCTGATTATGAGCCTGAGAAAAAAGAACTTGCAAGTAGGGATGTTGTAAGTCGTAGAATGATGGAGCACATTAGAAAAGGAAAAGGTGTAAAAAGCCCTTATGGAGATCATTTATGGCTTGATATTTCTATCCTTGGTCGTGCTCATGTTGAAAAAAATCTTCGTGATGTTCAAGATATTTGTAAGACATTTAATGGTATTGATCCTGCTGATGAGGGTCCAAAAGGTTGGGCACCAGTTTTACCTATGCAACATTACTCAATGGGTGGTATTAGAACTAAACCAACTGGCGAAAGCCAATGGTTAAATGGTCTTTTTGCATGTGGTGAAGCAGCTTGCTGGGATATGCACGGATTTAACCGTTTAGGCGGAAATTCATGTTCAGAAACTGTTGTTGCAGGTATGATTGTAGGGGATTATTTTGCACAATATTGTAAAGAAAATGGTAATGATATTGATACAAATATCGTTAAATCTTTCCTTTCTAAGGAGTATGATTACTTAAAATCTCTTGTAAGTAAAGAAGGAAAACATGATGTATTTGAAATCAAAAATAGAATGAAAGACATTATGTGGGAAAAAGTAGCTATCTTTAGAACAGGTCAAGGTCTTGAAGAAGCGGTTAAAGAGCTTGAAGAGTTATATCATAAATCACTTGATTTAAAAGTACATGATAAAGAATTAAAATGTGCAAACCCAGAGCTTGAAGAAGCTTATAGAGTTCCAAGAATGCTAAAAATTGCTTTATGTGTTGCTTATGGTGCACTTTTAAGAACAGAAAGCCGTGGGGCTCATTATAGAGAAGATTATCCAAAAAGAGATGACTTAAATTGGATGAAAAGAACAAATACTTACTGGGTAGAAGGTGAAAGTATGCCTAGAGTTGAGTATGAAGATCTTGATATTATGAAAATGGAAATTCCACCTGCATTTAGAGGTTATGGTGCTAAAGGAAATATTATTGAAAATCCATTAAGCGAAAAACGTCAAGCTGAAGTTGATGCGATCCGTGAAAAAATGGAAGCAGAAGGCAAAGGTAGATATGAAATTCAACATGCTTTAATGCCTTATGAATTACAAGCTAAATTTAAAGCACCAAATCAAAGAATAGGAGTTGATTATGAGTAGAAAATTAACAATAAGAGCATTTAAATATAATCCATTAAGTAAAATTTCTAAGCCTCATTTTGTTACTTATGAGCTTGAAGAAACTCCATTTATGACGATTTTTGTGTGCTTAACTCAAATCAGAGAAAAAATGGATGCGGATTTGAGTTTTGACTTTGTATGTAGAGCAGGGATTTGCGGAAGCTGTGCTATGATGATTAACGGTAAGCCAAAACTTGCTTGTAAAACATTGACAAAAGACTATCCAGATGGCGTTATAGAACTTATGCCTTTACCTGCATTTAGACACATAAAAGATTTAAGTGTTAATACAGGTGAGTGGTTTGATGGTATGTGTAAACGCGTTGAAAGCTGGGTGCATAATGAAAAAGAAACAGATATTTCTAAACTTGAAGAGCGTATTGAGCCAGAAGTTGCTGATGAGACTTTTGAACTTGATCGTTGTATAGAGTGTGGAATTTGTGTTGCTTCTTGTGCGACTAAGCTAATGAGACCTGACTTTATCGCAGCTACTGGACTTTTAAGAACAGCTAGATATTTACAAGATCCACATGATCACAGAACCATAGAAGATTTTTATGAATTAGTGGGCGATGATGATGGTGTATTTGGATGTATGTCTTTACTTGCATGTGAAGATAATTGTCCAAAAGAACTACCTTTACAAAGCAAAATCGCTTATATGAGAAGACAGCTTGTCGCTCAAAGAAACAAATAATCCTAGCCCCCAAGAAAAGGGGGCACTTAAAACCTTACTAAAACAAATTTGGCAAAATCATAGTGTTTATCTTGACACAAATACACTTTTTGATGAAAGTTTAATTGATACTCAAAAAGCAGCAATTGTTTTAAGTACTAATCTTGATAATTATGAAAGATTTAGCGCTTTAAATGAATTTAAAAGTTTGATGAAAAGTTTAAATTTACGCTTAGATCTTTATGGTATTCAGTATGCGCAGGTTTGTTTTATTAATGCTTTAAATTTAGGAATTTTAGACAAAAATGAGCTTTTAAAAGCTTTAGAAAAACTTCAAAAAATCACTGATAATACTTTAATATTTGCTTTTGTCTCTAAACAAAAAGTTATTCAAAAAGATTACAAGCAAGAAGTTAAAAACTCATATCAAACACTAGATCTCATTAATCAAAACTTACAAGAACTTTGCGAAGATGAAAAAGCTCAAAAACTTTTACAAGAAGCTTTGGTTAAATTTAGTAATATTGATTTTTCTATTGCGGTAACGGGTGTGGTAAATGCAGGTAAATCAAGCATGCTAAATGCGCTTTTAAAAAAAGATTTTTTAGGTGTATCTAATGTACCTGAAACTGCAAATTTGAGTGTTTTAAAATACGGCAAAGACCAAAAAGCTAAGATATATTTTTGGAGTGATGAAGAATGGCAGGATATTTTAAAAAGCTCTAAAGATAATCAAGACATGCAAGAACTTATAAAACAATTAGAGCAAAATTTTAATCTAAATGAATATCTTGAAAAAGAAAATAAAAATGTAGAAATAAAAATTGAAGAATTAAAAAATTACACTAGCGCAAAAAACAAAATCTCAGCACTTATTAAAAAAATAGAGCTTTTTTCATCGCTTGATTTTTTAAAAGATAATGTTTGTATAGTTGATACTCCAGGACTTGATGATGTTATTATCCAAAGAGAGCTTTTAACAAAAGCGTATATAAGCAAGGCCGACTTTTTAATCCACCTTATGAATGCTTCTCAAAGTCTTAGTCAAAAAGATTGTGATTTTATTATAGAATGTTTGCTAACTTCAAGGGTAAGTAAGCTTTTGATTGTGCTTACTAAGGCTGACTTGCTTAGTCAAAAAGACTTGCAAGAAGTAATTAGCTATACTAAAAATAAACTCAAAGAAAATTTAGCACAAAAGCAGCTTAGCCAAGAATTATTAGATAATTTAGATTTTGTGTGTATTTCTTCAAAATTAGCTAATGATTTTTATCAAAAAAAAGGTGGGAATTTAGAACAAAGTAATATTTTAACACTAGAAGAACTTATAGCTAAAAGCTTATATGATAAAAACAAAATTGCTCTAAGTGCTTATAAAAAAGAATTATTATTACATTTAGAAAAAATAGAAGAAAAAATTAAATTTTCTAATAAAATGCTAAATTATGAAAGCTTTGAGCTTGATAAGCAAAATCAAACTATTATCAACGATTTTAAAGCAAAAAAAGAAAAATTAATGCAAGTAAAAGCAGAACTAAGTGCTATTTTTAACACAAAAGATGAAAATACTCAAGAAATTTTAACACTTTTGCATTTACTAGCTAAAAAATTAAAAGAAAAACTTATAGATGAGTTAAAATATAATCAAAATAATAAAATCAAAAACAACACTCAAAGATTAAATATTATCATTGATACGACTTTAAAAGATGGAATTTTTGATCTTTTAAGAGAGCTAAAACAGCAAAGTGAGTATAAAATTAATGAGCTTAAAAACACTCTAAGTGTGAAATATGATTTTTTAAAAGCTATTTTAGAGCAAAATTGTGATGATTTTAAAAGCAAGGTTGAAGCAAAAATAGAAAGCATTTTTACCAATGATCTTTTTATGACATTAAAAGCGGAGCTTTTAAAAAATTTAGAATCCACGCAAGATATTTATAAACTAGAAAGCTCTTTAGAAAATCAAATTTTAGAAAAATTACAAACATTCAATATAGAAAAAATCGCCCTAGATTTAAAAAATAATCAAGAATTTTTTACTAATTTAGAGCTTAGTTTAAATTTATACGAAAAAGAACAAGAAGAGCAAATCAAAGACTTAAAAGACTTGATTTTACAAATAGAACAAAACGAGCAAAATTCCAAAGAGTTTTTAGAAAAAAACAATACAAAATTACAAAGTTTAAAGACTTTAAAAATGGAGCTTTTAAATGCAAAATGATTTGATTAATGATTTTTTAAAAGCTTATGAAAATGCTTATTGTAAAAGCTTTGATGATAGTTTTGAAGGAAAAATCTTAGCAATCAAAAATACATTTTTAGAACCGAGTTTGCATTTAAATGATGTGTTTTTAAAAGATCTTGAAATGATTATAGCTAGCTATAAAAGAGCCATTAATGTGGCCATTATAGGGCAATTTTCCAGCGGTAAATCCACGCTTTTAAATTTGATTTTACAAAAAGAATGCCTGCCAACAGGCGTGGTGCCAGTGACTTTTAAGCCCACTTTTTTACGCTATGCTAAGGAGTATTTTTTAAGAGTTGAATATGAAGATGGCAGTGATGAGATTGTAGATATAGACGAGCTTGCTAAATTTAGCGATCAAAGAAATGAGCTAAAAGAAACTAAAAGTTTGCACCTTTTTGCACCTATTGAGCTTTTAAAAGATATCACACTTATAGATACCCCAGGTTTAAATGCAAATATCACCGATACGCTAACTACTTTTAAAGAGCTTTCTTTTATGCATAGTGCTATTTGGCTTAGTTTGATTGATAATGCAGGCAAAAAAAGTGAAGAAGATGCTATAAAGGCAAATGCTAAGCTTTTAGAGCGTGGTGGAATTTGTGTACTTAATCAAAAAGATAAGTTAAGTCAAGATGAGTTAGAAAATGTTTTAAATTATGCACATTTAGTTTTTGATAAGTATTTTGAAAAAATCATCGCAATTTCATGCAAAGAAGCAAAATTTGATTTGCAAAAGTCAAATTTACCTTTACTTTATGAGTATTTAAAAGAACTTGATTATGAGTGCATTAAAAAAGATTTTATTAAAGAAAAACTTAGTAATTTATGCGAGCTTTTGTTAAATCAATATGATTTGTTTCAAAATGCACTAGAGCAATTAGAGCTTAAATTTAATGCTATTTTGCAAATTTTCAAAGCAAGCAAGCTAGAGCAAAAAATCAAAATTCTAAATCATAATTGTTTGGATAAATTAAAACTTGTTGGAGAAAAAATTGCTCAAGAAATTTTAAAATTTATCAAAGAAAAAGATAGTAGTTATTATAAAGAAGCTAAGGGTTTATTTAAGAAAAATCTTTATGAAAAAGTTGCTTATAAAGCACCATATCTTTCAAGTGATGATGCGTTTTTGGCTATGTTTTATAATTCTGAAGCAATGAATAAGGAATTTAAAAGATTAAAAAATGAAATCGCTTTAGAATTTAGTCAAATTAAAGATGATTTTTCCTTATTTTTTACTCATTTAGAAGAGCAAATTTTGCTTTTTAAGGCTCAATTTTCAAATTTACAAAAAGAAAATGCCTTAGAAAGTGAAAAAGAATTTGCTAGTTTTAGAAGCTTTGCTAGTGCTAGTGAAGAACTTTTTTTAAAAGATTTTAAACAATTATTGTTTAAAAGCCAACTTGAACTTGATCTATTTTTAGAAAAGCTTAATCTAAAAGCTTTGGCAAATTATGAGAGTGCTACTAAGCTTACTTTAGGATTTTTTAGCACTAAAATGAATGCAAGTAAAGAATTTTACGAGCTTGATAGTACCGAGTTTAGCTTGTATCATCCAAAAGCAAGTGAAGTACATCAAAGAGTATTAACCGAGCTTAATGTATATGAATTTGAAGATTTGTTTTTAAATAAGCCTGTGGTTTTAAAAATTTATAAAAATTATATGCAAAGTTTTGTTGATTTTATTGAGGCTAAAAGACAGATTATTTTGAATTTAAAAAGTGAATTTGAGGCTAAAAAATCAATGATTTCTAGCATCAAATCCCAAATTTCTAAGCTTTAAAAATTTTTTCTAAGTGTGCTTTATAGTTTGTGAAATATTCTTGCACTTGAGGATTTTTGATTACATCATTGGCTATAAAAGTAGGCAAAGCGCTCATCCCTAAAAACTCATGTGCTTTGTGAAAGTGTAAATACACTCCATCAACTCCGGCTCCATTAAAGAATTCATTCTCATCATCAAAAGCTTGTATTGGAGCGTTCCAAGTTAGCGAAAGCATGTATTTTTTATTTTTTAAAAGCCCACCTGTGCCATAATTTTTAGTAGGTTCATTATGACTTCTACCATCGTTTTTATAAAACACTCCATGCCCTGCTGTGAAAACATCGTCAATGTATTTTTTCACTATCCAAGGCTCTCCCATCCACCAACCAGGCATTTGCCAAATCAAAACATCAGCATTTAGAATTTTTTCTACCTCATCGTTTGTGTTATAGCCTTGATCTATGTGTGTTTGTTGAGTTTGTAAATCAAGCTCTTGTAAAGTCTTAAGTGCAAGCTCATGCAAGCTTGTGTTTAATCTTCCTTTGGAGTGTCCAAATTCTTTTGCACCATTTAATAATAATACTTTTTGCATATTTTTCCTTTTTATGTTTTTTAAAATTATAATTTAACTATAATTTTATTTCAATACTGAAATTTATGTAAGATGCTATATAAAAGGAAAGTATATGGAAGAAAAGTGCGATTTTACGGAATGCGGATTTAATTATACTTTATCTTTGATTTCGGGAAAGTATAAGATGAGTGTTTTATATTGTTTATTTCGTTATGAAGTAGTAAGATATAATGAACTTAAAAGATATCTTGGTAATATTTCTTTTAAGACTTTAACACATACTTTAAGAGAGCTTGAAAATGATGATTTAATCACGCGTAAAGAATACCCACAAATCCCTCCAAAAGTAGAATACCGCCTTGCTAAAAAAGGTCAAAGTTTAATTCCTATTTTACAAGCGATGTGTGATTGGGGCGAGGCAAATCAAAAGGAAGAAAAATGATAGAATTATTAGATGGTATAAATTTAGAAAAATACATGGGTACATGGTTAGAAATGGCTAGAAAACCTGCGTTTTTTCAAAAAACTTGCAAAAGTGCTAAGGCAGAATATGAGCTAGAGTATGAAGGCTCTACGCCTATAATCAAAGTCAAAAATATATGCACTAAAGAAAATGGAGAAATCTCTCAAGCAAATGGCAAAGCTAGGGTAAAATCACCAAGATCTTTAGCGGTTAAATTTAGTATTTTTATGAATGTTTTTAACAAACCAAATTATGAGATTATTTACATTGATACAAATTATCAAGTTTCTATCGTAGGTAGTCCTGATAAAAAATATTTATGGATTTTATCAAGAGAGATTTTAGTAAAAGAGCAAATAAACTCTTTGCTTGAAATAGCCAAGCAAAGAGGTTTTGATACTAGCGATGTGATTTTTGATGAGTATTAATTTTCTGCACTCATATCGATTACATAGCGGAATTTGGCTTTTCCTGAAGTGAGGTTTTCATAAGCTTTGTCAATCTCGCTTGGTTTGATGAGTTCAATTTCAGGATAAATTCCATGTTCTAAAGAAAAATCAAGCATTTCTTGAGTTTCTTTAATGCCCCCAATAAGCGAGCCATATACTTTTTTACCGGCTTTATGTACAAAATGAATGATGTTAATGCTAGGACTTACTTCATGTGGAGGTAATCCTACTATAGCCATCTCACCACCAAATTTTAATAAATCCATATAAGCTAGCGGATCATAAGGGGTTGGTATGGTGGAAATGATGAGGTCAAATCTTTCTTTTACCGCACTTTTATCTGTACTAGTATAAAAATTACTCACACCCATAGCTAGAGCTTGTGCTTTTTTGTTTTCATTTCTTGCAAAAACACTTACTTTTGCACCCATTTTCACAGCATATTTTACTGCCATCATACCAAGTCCACCAAATCCTGCTACGGCTACACTTGAGCCTTCTTTGATGTTTGAAAATTTAAGCGGTGAATAGGTAGTAATACCCGCACAAAGTAAAGGTGCTATCTTTTCAAGTGGTGCATTTTTTGGTACATTGATAGCAAATTTTTCACTTACTACGATGTTATTTGAGTAGCCTCCATAGGTGTTTTCATTATCATGAAATACATCTTTGCAGTTATAAGTGTAGATGGTTTTACCATTTTCGCAAAATTGCTCTTGAGATTTTTTGCATGCTTCGCACTCTCCGCATGAGTTTACCATGCACCCAACCCCAGCAAAATCACCTACTTTAAATTTACTCACATTTTCACCCACCGCGATAACTTCTCCTGCTATTTCATGGCCAGGTATGCAAGGATAGGTTGCTTCGCCCCATTCGCTTCTTGCAGTGTGTATGTCGCTATGGCAAATTCCTGCGTACTTGATAGCGATTAAGATGTCGTTTTTGCCTACTTTATGGCGTGTAAATTCAAAAGGTGTAAATTTAGAATCCTTGCTAAGCATAGCATAACCTTTGCTCTTAACACGACCATTTTCTAAAAAGATTTTTGAGTCCATTTTCTCTCCTTTGTGGTTTTTGAAATTATAATAAAGCTAGGTTTTTATTGCAATAGGGAAAATAAAGTAAGATACTATACTAAAGGTGCGTTTGTGGGTTTTGGTTTGATTTTTATGGTATAATTATTTAAATTTTTTATCCATAAGGAAGCCATGGAACTTAAGCATTTTTCAGAAGATGATACTAGAGTTAAACTCATAGATGTAAAACTTCACGCTAGCTCTTGGAGTGAAGAAAATATCATAAGAAATTATTATTTTACCGATGGGCGTAAGCTTATAGGAAATAAAAGAGGCGAAAGAAAATTTGCAGATTATTTGTTGAAATTTCAAAACAATAATCTTGCTATCATAGAAGCTAAAAAACAAAGCAAAGATCCTTTAGATGGCTTGTCTCAAGGCATAGAATATGCTAAAATTTTAAATGTAGCATTTGTATATAGCACTAATGGCGATAAAATTTATGAATACAACCTAAAAACTTCAAGCGGTGAGTATATAGAAAAATTTCCAACCCCAAATGAGCTTTTTGCTAGGATTTATGGAAATTTAAAAGAATGGCAATACAAGCTTTTATCACAGCGAGAATTATACATACCCCAAAAAGAATTAAGATATTATCAAAAGATCGCAGTTGATAAAGTCATAGAAGCTTTGATTAACGGTAAAAATAGAATTTTACTCACTCTTGCTACAGGCACAGGTAAAACCACTATAGCCTTTGCTTTGTGTTATCGTTTGCTTGAAGCTAGGTGGAATAAAACAAATCAAGACAAAAAACCTAAGATATTATTTTTATGTGATAGGGTGAGTTTAAGAGATCAAGCTTTAGGAGAGTTTAATCCTATAGAGGGAGATTGCGTGGCAGTGAGTGCGCAAGAGTTGAGAAAAAATAATGGCAGAGTGCCTACAAGTGCAAATGTGTTTTTTGGAATTTATCAAAGTCTAGCTTCAAATTCAAAAGAACAAGAAAATGTTAATGAAGAACAAGAAAGCAAATTCTACTTACAATACCCCAAAGACTTTTTTGATCTTATCATCATCGATGAATGCCACAGAGGTGGAGCGAATGAAGAAGGTAGTTGGGCAGGGGTGCTAGAGTACTTTTCATCGGCTACGCATTTAGGACTTACTGCTACGCCTAAAAAAAGCGATAATGTAGATACTTATAGATATTTTGGTGAGAGTATATATGAGTATAGTCTTAAAGATGGCATAGAAGATGGCTTTTTAACTCCTTATAAAGTTAAGCGTGTTACGACTACGCTTAGTGAAGGCTATGTGTATAACCCTGATGATATCATAGAAGGTGAGTTAGAAAAAGGCTTTTATAAGATCAATGAATTTGAAAGAAATATTCACTTACCTCAATACAACGACTTTCTAGCTAAAGAAATTTTAAAGCTCATCAACCCTATGGATAAAACCATCATCTTTTGTGCTAACCAAGCTCATGCAAGTGAAGTAAAAAGAGCCATTGATAAATTTAAAAGTGCAAAAAGAGATGACTACTGCGTGAGGGTTACAAGCGATGAGGGCAAAATAGGGCTTGAGTACTTAAAGCAGTTTCAAGATAATGACAAAAGCTATCCTGTGATACTCACTAGTTCTAAAATGCTAACCACAGGAGTAGATGCTAGAAATGTCCGCAACATAGTGCTTTTGGCAAATATAGGTTCTATCATAGAATTTAAGCAAATCATCGGAAGAGGCACTAGGGTGTATGAGGGAAAAGACTTTTTTACTATACTAGATTTTACCGGAGTAACAAGACTTTTTTATGATCCTAAATGGGATGGCGAGCAGATCAAAGATGAAGAAAAAACCGAAGTAAAAATTATACAAAACAAAAGAGAGCAAAGCAACCCTAAAGAAGCAACCAAGCAAAAAGAAGTCACCGTGCATTTAAAAGGCACAAAGCTAAAAGTGCTTGATATAACGACAAGCTACATAGGAGATAGCGACAAGCCACTTAGTACAAAAGAATTTTTGGAATTTTTAGTAGGAAAGCTAGCAGAATTTTATAACGATGAGACAAAATTACGCGAGATTTGGAGTAACCAAGCAAGCAGGAAAGAATTTTTACAAAAACTTGAAAAAGACCGCATAAGCGAGCAGGTTTTGGAAGAATTGACAGCTATTTTTGAGCAAAAAGACTGCGATGTGTATGATGTGCTAGCACACTTAAGTTTTAACAGCGAGATAAAAACACGCCATGAACGCGTGCTAAATGTAAAAAATAGTGCATTTTTAAAACGCTTCCAAAAAGAAAAAGCCTTAAAGCTTGTGGAATTTTTACTAAATAGGTATCAAGAGTATGGCATAAAAGACTTTGATAGCGGGTTAAAAACACTTATAGATCTTAGCTCTTTAGGTAGTGTAAAAGAGCTAGTGGGTGAATTTGAAGGTATGGAAAATTTAAAACAATGTATTGATGATTTACAAAGGGAGATTTATGCGAGGTAAAAAATGAAAATTTTAAAATTTGATGAAATAAATTTTGGCTCTTATAAAAATTTTAAATGGGGTAATAATCTTGAAGAATTTAAAACAATTAATATTTTTTATGGTAGAAATTATTCAGGTAAAACTACACTTTCAAGGATAGCTAGAAGTTTTGAGCTTAAAAAAAAGAATGAAGATTTTTTAGAAGGAAAATTTAAAATAGAGTTAGAAAATGGTAGCTTTCTAAATCAAGATGATGTAATAAATTCTAATTTAGACATTAGGGTTTATAATAGCGATTTTGCAAAGGAAAACTTAAATTATTTATATGATAAAAAAGGGAATATAAAAGGTTTTAAAAGTATAGGTGTAGAGCAAAAAAATATAAAAGAAATAATTGAAAAAAGAGAGAAAATTTTAAAAACAAGAAATGAAAAATTGCAAAAATTAGAGAATGATAAAAAAGAGTTTTTGAATGATGATAGAGAAACAAAATTAGAACAAAAATTTACAGAAAAAGCTAGCTTGATAGCGACAAATCCAAATTATTTGAAAGGATATAGATACAACAAGACAGCATTAAAAAAAGATTTAAATATAATTAAAAATAATGAAGACGATTATATTCTTAACAATGAAGAACAAAATCAATTTATCAAAATCTTAGAAGATAAAGAAAAACAAAATATAAATTTCAACAATACTTTTAATAAAGATAATTTTCAAGGTATTTTAAAACGCTCATTAGGGATTCTTGAAAAAGAAGTTATCATTAAAGAAAATTTAACAAGCGAATTGAGAAAATGGCTAGAAGAGGGTTTGGAATTTCACAAAGAGCATTCATCTACACGGCAATGTAAATTTTGTAATAACCCTTTAACACTAGAAAGAATAGCTTGGATTGAAAATAACATAAAAGATGATAGTGGAGAAAAAGAACAAATTGAAGAAGAATTAAAAGATTTACTAGATAATTTTGAAAGTTATAAACTAGAATCAAAAAATTTATTGCTAGGTATTGAATATGAAAATTTTTATTCTAACTATAAAGATAGTTTTATTGACTTGAGAGAACAGCTAGGAGTAAGTATTGAAAAATACAACGAAGAGTTATTAAAAATAGAAGAAAAATTAAAGCAAAAACAAAAAGATGTTTTTACTCCTATAAAATTAGAAAACATAAATGATTTTTCAGATGAGATATTTTTAATATTAAACAAAATTGAAAATTTATGTAAAGAAAATGATAAATACATAAATAAATTATCAACAAATCAAGATGAAGCAAGAGAAAAATTAAGACTGAATGAAGTAGCAAAATTTGCTAAAGATAGTGATTGTTTTGCTATACAAGATGAAATTCAAAATTTAAAACAAAATATAAATACTTTGGAGAAAAGTATTGCAACACAAAATAACAAAATAGATCTTTTAGAAAGTAGAATAGAAAAATATAAAGAAAAACTTAGTAATCTAGAAACCTCTACAAGCAATATAAACAAATATTTAAAATCATATTTTGGACATAATATGCTAGAGTTAAAAGCAAAAAAAGATGACAAAGGACAATTAAATGGAGAATTTGAGATTTTAAGAAATGGCAAACAAGCTAAGAATTTAAGTGAGGGTGAGTGTAGTTTGGTAGCCTTTTGCTATTTTGTGGCAAGTTTGGAAGATGCAAAAACTAAAGATAAAAATCCTATAATATGGATAGACGACCCTATATCTAGCCTAGATAACAATCATATATTTTTTATCTTCTCTTTAATAGAAACTAAAATCGCAAAAAAGATTAAAGGTAACAAATATTCTCAACTTTTTATATCAACGCATAATTTAGATTTTCTAAGATACCTAAAAAGTTTAACAGGATACGATAAAAATGATAAAAAAAGTTTTATGTATTTGATAGAAAAAACAAACAATAGTGATATTAAAATTTTACCTGATTATATTCGTAAGTATGTAACTGAATTTAATTATCTATTTGAGCAAATTTTTAAAAACTATAACAACACAAATATTACTATAGATTCATATTATAGTCTGGCAAATAATATTAGAAAATTTTTAGATACTTATATGTATTTTAAATATCCAAATAATGATAATCTAATGACAAAATATTATATTTTTTTTGGAGAAGAGAACGCTATTTTAATTAATAGAGTAATTAACGAATTTTCTCATTTAGAAAATATTGAAAGAGCTAAAATGCCTTTAGATTTATTAGAAATACATAAAGTTATTAATATTATTATTGAAAATATTAAAAATAAAGACAAAGAACAATTTGAGGCACTATTAAAAAGCCTTGATATAGAAGAAAATGATAATGCAAAATAAAATGACAAATTTACCGCAGGGTTGGGAATGGAAAAGCTTAGGTGAAATTTGTGAAGTAGTTATGGGACAATCTCCAAGCGGAAATTGTATTTTCAATAAAGATAAAAATAAAGATTTAATTGAATTTCATCAAGGAAAAATAGCTTTTTCTGATAAATATATAAATAAATCCGATTTTGTTACTTCAGACATCAGAAAAATTGCAAAAAAGAATTTTGTTGTATTGTCTGTGAGAGCACCTGTTGGTGAAGTGAATATTGCTTCTGAAGATATAGCAATAGGACGCGGATTGTGTTCTTTAAATGGCATTAAGATAAATAATGAATTTTTGTTTTTTTATTTGTTAACTTTAAAAAAATATTTTAATGATAATTCAACAGGTTCGACTTTTAAAGCTATTAGTACTAAAACAATTAAAGAAACTAAAATTCCCTTACCACCTTTACAAGAGCAAGAAAGGATAGTGGGGATTTTAGATGAGAGTTTTGCAAAGATAGATGAGAGTATTAAAATTTTAGAGCAAGATTTGCTAAATTTAGATGAGTTAATGCAAAGTGCCTTGCAAAAAGCTTTTAACCCCTTAAAAGATAATGCTAAGGAAAACTACAAACTCCCACAAGGTTGGGAATGGAAAAGTTTAGGGGAAATATGTTTTATTACAGATGGAACACACAAAACACCTAATTATATAAAAACAGGGATTCCTTTTTTATCTGTTAAAAATATCTCTAAAGGTTTTTTTGATTTAAGCGATGTCAAATACATTTCACTAGAAGAGCATAACAAGCTTATAAAAAGAGCTGAGCCTGAATTTGGAGATATTTTAATTTGTCGTATTGGAACTTTGGGAAAAGCTATAAAAATTTCTTTAGAATTTGAATTTAGTATTTTCGTTAGCTTAGGGCTTTTAAAACCAAAAGTTAAAATTATAAGTGACTATTTGGTTTATTTTTTAAATTCTTGTTTTATTGAAGGATGGATTGATAATAATAAAGTTGGTGGTGGAACGCATACTGCAAAATTAAATTTAAATATTTTAGAAAAATGTCCTATTGCACTTCCCCCATTCAAAGAGCAAAAGAAAATCGCTTCTTATTTAGATGAGCTTTCTTCTAATGTAAAAAATTTAAAACAAAACTATCAAATGCAGATAAAAAATCTACAAGAGCTTAAAAAGTCCTTGCTAGATAAAGCTTTTCAAGGAAGATTGTAAATGTTAAAATTTTTATCAAATTTTAACATATGGACTAAATATGCTAAAAAATTTTGATTTTTTTAGCATATTTTTTGAAGGATAAAAATGCAAAAAAATATAAAACGAAATCTTTCTATGGATTTTTTAAGTTTTAGTTTAGAAAATCAAGAAGATTTTTTAGAAGTGATTTATAAAGATGATGATATATGGCTTAGCGTAGCTTTAATGGCTAAGTTATTTGAATGTTCTAGTGATAATATTTATCTACACCTTAGTAATATCTATAAAGAAAATGAACTTGATAAAAATTCAACTTCCGAGGAATTCTCGGTAGTTCAAAAAGAAGGAAAAAGAGAAGTTAAAAGGAAGATAGCATTTTATAATCTTGATGTTATTATAAGTGTAGGGTATAGAATAAATTCTTATAAAGCCACAAAGTTTAGACAATGGGCTACAACAATCTTAAAACAATTTAGCATTAAAGGATATGTATTAGATAAAGAGCGTCTGAAAAATGGTAGTGTGATAAATAAAAACTATTTTGATGAGCTTTTAGAAGAAATCAGAGAAATAAGAGCTAGTGAGAGGTTGTTTTATCAAAAGATAACTGATATTTATACAACAGCGATTGATTATGACAAAAATGATGAATTGACTAAAGAATTTTTTGCTAGTGTGCAAAATAAACTCCATTTTGCTACACATGGACACACTGCAGCAGAGCTTATAAAACAAAGAGCAGATCATAAAAAAGAAAATATGGGACTTTATTCATGGAAAAATGCTCCTGAAGGAAAAATTTTGCAAAGCGATGTGGTGATTGCTAAAAATTATCTTAGTCAAGATGAACTTTTGGAGTTAAATCGTATAGTTGGTATGTATCTTGACTATGCTGAAGATAGAGCAAAGAAAAACATAGCTATGACTATGCAAGATTGGAAAGATAGATTAGATATTTTTTTAGAATTCAATGAAAGAGAAATTTTAAAAGATAATGGCAAAATAAGTAAGAAATTAGCAGATGATTTTGCTAAGGAAGAATTTTATAAATTTAGAGTTATTCAAGATAAAAACTATAAGTCAGATTTTGATAAGGTTATTTTAAAAGCTTTAAAGGATAAAAATGCAAAGTAAAATCGATAAAATCACAGATATTCTAAGAAGAGATGATGGCATAAGTGGTGCTATGCATTATAGTGAGCAGATTAGCTGGGTGCTTTTTTTGAAATTTTTAGATGATTATGAAGAAGAGTTAAAGCTAGAAGCTGAGCTAGATGAAAAGCCTTATAGGGCTATTTTGCAAGAAAAATTTAGTTGGAGGGCTTGGGCAGCACCTAAAACAAGTGAAGGAAAGCTTGATGTAAAAAACGCTTTAAGTGGAAGTGATTTGCTAAGCTTTGTGAATGATGAGCTTTTTCCATACCTAAAAAGTTTCAAAGATAATGAAAATTTCAAAAGTATAGAGTATAAGATAGGCGGAATTTTTGAATTTATAGACAACCGCATAGCTAATGGCCATACTTTAAGAGAGGTTATAAATTTAGTTGATGAGCTAAGTTTTAGCAAAGAAAGTGATGTATTTGCTTTGGGTGAGGTTTATGAGAAGCTTTTAAAAGACATGGGAAGTGATGGGGGAAATAGCGGGGAGTTTTATACCCCAAGACCTTTGGTTAGAGCTATGGTGGAGGTGCTAGACCCTAAAGCAAAAGAGAGAATTTACGATCCTGCGTGTGGGAGTTGTGGATTTTTAGTAGAGAGTTTTTTGCATATTCTCTATGAAGATAGGGCAAAAAAGAAAAAAGCAAATTTGAGTGTGGAAGAACTTGAATTTTTACAAAATGATGCCTTGTTCGGTAAAGAAAAAACTCCACTTAGTTATGCAATGGGTGTGATGAATATGATCTTACATGAGGTTAAGTCCCTAAATATCATCAAAACCAATACTCTAAATAAAAAAATCACAGACATAACTGAAAATGAAAAATACGAAGTGATTTTGGCAAATCCTCCTTTTGGCGGCAAAGAAAAAGATCAAATTCAAAATAACTTTCCTGTAAAATCAAACGCTACTGAGCTTTTGTTTTTACAACATATTTTAAAGTCTTTGAAAAACAATGGAAGATGTGCCATAGTAGTGCCTGAAGGAGTGCTTTTTCAAAATTCAAATGCCTTTGTGAGTGTAAAAAAAGACTTGCTAGAAAATTTTAATCTTGAATGTGTTTTAAGCTTGCCAAGTGGGATATTTTTACCTTATAGTGCGGTAAAAACTAATGTGCTTTTTTTCTCTAAAGGGCAAAGAAGCATTTGTGGTGAAAATGATGAAAGTGTGTATTACTATGAGCTTGTACCACCTTTTAAATTGACTAAAAATAAACCTTTAGAATACACGCATTTGCAAGAATTTTTAAAATGTTATAAAGAAAGAAAAATCACGGCTAATTCTTATTTGGTAAGTAAAAAAGAACTTGAAGAAAGAAATTATGATTTAAGTGCTAAAAATCCAAATACAAAAGAAGAAAAAACTTTGCGTGAAATAGAGGAAATTTTAAGCGAGTTAGAGCAAAATCAAAAACAAGCAAAAATGCTTTTTGAAAAAATTCAAGCTAGTTTAAGAGGTAATAAATGATAGATATAAAAAAGAAATCTAAAAATGTGAGGGTTATAGCCCTTTTTTCTTTAACTTTTTATTTATGTTCTTTTATGCCTTATATGGGTTTTTTAAGTGTAATTAGCGCGACATTATATATGATAGTTTTATATCATTAAAAACTTATACTAGTGCTAAGAATTTGTTCAAGAATTATTTTATAACACTTTTTATTTTATTTTTTTATTTTATTTTACTTTATTTTATGATTTTATTTTTTTATTATGTTTTTTTAAATGAAGAATATTTTTTATTAATGTTTTTTACTCCGTTTTTGTTGGCTATACATATTTTATTTTGTTTGCTATATTTTAAATTCTTAAAAAGAATTTTTTATGAGATAGCTAGAGTAGCTAATCAGTTTTATTTTATAAAAGTTTGTAAAATGTATTTTTATGGTTTTTTAACATTGCCTATTTTAATAGGATTTGTATTTTTTGTTATAGGATTTGTTTATAATGTCTTAGCTTGGTATAATTTTAAAGAATTTAATAAAAGCGAATTTATTAAAAATCAAGATTAAAAAATCTTTTTTAAAATTTAATAAAAGTTAAAAATTTATACCTTGTCATTAAAAATCTTTTTTATATCTTTGTTATAGCTAATATCAAAAGCTCTATAAATATCAAGCGAGCATTTTTTTATAGCATAGTCGATTTATAAAATGATTATAAACTTCCTTTACATCCCATAGTTTTTGCTTTAGAAAAATCAAAAATATCAACTTTTTCCATTTTTGGTATGTGTTCATCAAAGAAAGTATAAAATTCTTTTCTTAATTTAAAAAAATCATTTAATTTTTTATCTATTTTATATCCTTGTTAAATTTTGCCTTAAATCATCAATTTTTAAAAATGACTAATCGGCTCTTGCGTTTTTTTTTTTTTTTTTTGATATTATCGTCCTTCGATTTTAATTAAAGGAGAAAAAATGGCTATTACTTTGGCTAAAGTTAGTGGTTCATGGGTAGAAGTTTATGATGGAAATAGGAGGCTTTATAGTAAGCCAGTAAATACAAACAAAGGTGATACTTTGATAGGATTTACAGGTTCTAGTGTTAGTATAAAAGAAGGTAGTTGGATTGTAACTTATGATGAAAAAGGACAACGCATAAGCTCTCATCCAGCGTAAATCAAGGCATAAAAATTATATCAACCAAATCATTTTCTTTTATATCATCATTTGCTATCATAAGTGCAGCCTTGTGGTTAAGGTTGTTGATGATAGCACTTGAGCCTTGTTTTTTACCTTTTAAATTGGCATAAATTTTTCCATCTTTAAATTCTATATTACAAGCTACAAATTCTAAATGCGAACTTTTTTTCTTATAGTCAGTATTTGCAAATGCTTTAAATATATAGTCTTTTTCTTGTAAAAGCCAAATATTTAAAAGTTCTCTTACATATAAATTAAACATTACCATAGCCGAGTATGGAAAACCCGGCAGGGCAAAGATGAATTTATCTTCAAATTTGGCTATTTTGATATGTTTTCCAGGTTTTACATCGACTTTGTCTAAGATGATTTCATACTCTTTAACAGCTTGTTTTAAAAAGTCAAAATCCCCCATGGAAACTCCACCAGTGGTAACTAAAATATCACATGCATTAAGTGCTTGTTTTAAAACACTTGGGGTTTTTTGCATATCATCTTTTAAAAGTGGAAAAATTCTAGCTTCAGCACCAAGTTTTTTCGCCATATTAGCTATGGCTATATGGTTTGATGAGCGAATTTGTGCAGGGTGCTCTAAGCTTTCGCCCAAGTCTTTGATCTCACTTCCACTACTTAGCACGCCTATGATAGGTTTGGCAAAAACACTAATGTGAAAATATCCAAGCTCAGCTAAAAGTGCTATCTCGCTATAGCTTAGCTTTGTGCCTTTTGTGAGTAAAATTTCACCTTTAGTGTAGCTCTCGCCCACCTTTCTCACAGCAAAGCCTTGTGGAACTTTTTCTTTTATATAAATCACACCATTTTTAACTTCAACTTTTTCCACAGGTACTAAGGTATCACAACCTTCACTCATCAAAGAGCCTGTAAAGGTTTTAACACATTCTTTATTTTGTATTTTAAAGCTTGGGAAAATTCCAGCAGGTACTTCGCCTATGATAGACAAAGGCTCATCTTGTTCGCTAAATTTAATCGCATAGCCATCCATAGAAGCAGTAGGAAATTGAGGGTTGTTAGTGGAAGCTTTGATATCTATGGCTAAAATTCTATCTAAGCACTGTGTTAAAGCGATGTTTTCTATCTTTTCATACGCTTGTATGTGTGAATGAAGTATGTCTAAACTTTGGCTATAAGAAGTTAGCATTTTAGTCCTTAGTGCTTAAAATTCCTGCTCCTTGAAGTTTCAAAGAGCGTTCTTTGGCATAAATTTTTTCGCCATTAATGATATCATATTTCCATATAGGTGCGCTTGCTTTAAAATCTTCTACAAAATCATTAATTAACTTAAGTCCTAATTTTCTTTGCTTGCTTAAAACCCCAGCAAAATAAGAACTCTCATGCACCTTAACCTCGCCGATAGAGTGAGCAAACATCAAGCTTACATTTTCATTTGCAAGTTTTTGGCACCATTTTTCAAACCAAGTTTTTAATAAAGGCTCATATATATCAAAACTCAAAGCCTCAATCTCATCTTCAGCCCTCACTATACCGCAAAATGTGATCAAAGCTCCGCAGTTTTTATCTTTAGCATATTCATACCATCTAGCATAAATGCTAGGAATTTCTAAGGCTCCTTGGTGTAATTCAAACATAACTCATCCTCCACAAACCGGTGGTAATAAATAAATTTTATCCCCATCTTTTAAGGTAGTTTCATCATCAAAAACCATTTCATCATTTAAAGCAACTGCACAAAGTTCAAGCCATTCTTTTAAGCTTTCATCTTGTCCTAAAATTGCTTTTAATTCTTTAAGATTGCTTACATTTAGTTCTAAGCTTTCTTTGTTAATTGGCCCTAGAAATTCAACTTTTACCATTTTTTACCTTTATTCTTTTATTTCTAAAATTCCCATCATTCCAAGATCTTCATGCTCTAAAATATGGCAGTGAAACATTCTAATACCGGTAAATTTTTGACTCATTCTAAGTCTTAATTCTTCTCCAGGTCTTACATTAATCGTATCTTGCAATGCTCTGAATTTTGCTTTTGTTATTTTACCCTTAAATTTAGAAGATATGAGTTCAAATTGTGTTCCATGTATATGGAAAGGATGATCCATATGCGATTTGTTTTTTACTACCCATTCTTCTACTTCATTTAATTTTGAGGTTAAATCCGTTCTATTCATATCAAATGTTTTACCATTGATTAAAAACATAGAGGCAAGGCTTTTTTTGATTTCTTCTTCACTTTTTTTACTAATACCATGCATTTGCATATGATCTTCACTCATAATCACTTCTTTAAAGCTTGTAGCTTCTTTTAAAGGTGGAAAATCGCGTAATTTTTCAGGTATGTTTTCTATAGTTTTTTCTACTTTAAGATCAGCTAACATAAGAGTGTAAGGTTCTTCTTTAACAAGCATTTTATCGCGGTCATAATAAGTACTTTCAAGTTTAAATTCACCCTTGCTTGCTTTGATTAGCACTTCTACTCTTGAAGCAGGACTTAAAAATAACTCATCTAATTCAACACCTTTTTCTATAAGCCCTCCATCAGTTCCTACTAAAATAAATTTAGCACCTTTAATGCGTAAAATTAAATATCTTGCCGCACAAAAATTATAAATACGAATTCTTTGAGCTTTGTCAAGTGTTATTTTTGGTTTTAATTGTCCATTGATAAGAACTAAATTTCCTTCTCTACCATTTAGCCAATCAAATAAATTATTATCAGGAATTTGTGCGTTTTCATCTAAACGCAAATCACTAATCACCCAATCTTGTTCTTGTAAATGCGACAACGCATCTTTTCTAGCTTTTACTACAAATACCCCTGCTAAGCCTTTATAAACTTGCTTTGCTGTGGTGTAGTGTGGGTGTGGATGATACCAGTAAGTTCCTGCTGAATTTTCTCCAAGTTTAAAGCGATAAATTCTTTCTCTACCAGGCATGATAGGATCGTGTGGGTTGCCATCTTGCTCAGGTGGTATGTCAAGTCCATGCCAGTGGATTGTAGTTGGTTCTTTT
Organism: Campylobacter sp. RM5063; assembly: GCF_024723655.1. Taxonomy (NCBI): domain Bacteria; kingdom Pseudomonadati; phylum Campylobacterota; class Epsilonproteobacteria; order Campylobacterales; family Campylobacteraceae; genus Campylobacter; species Campylobacter sp. RM5063. Next base: position 34,285 of record NZ_JANQDA010000005.1, read on the forward strand.
AAACTATTTTTTACCAAAATTTCAACCGTATCACCTTCATAAACTTCTATTTTAGGTCCAGGTATAGAGCCATTGTAAGTAAAGCATTTTGTTTTTTTACCTTTAACAAGCTCTATTTGACTTTCTTTGATTTCTATACTTGATCTAAAGAAATTTTTCTTTGTGCTTGTGTTTTTTAGAAGTTTTAAATTTGCTAATGTTTGTCCGCTAGGAAAGTCTTTTTCATCGAGTAGTTTAATGTTTGGATTTTCTAGTTTGATAAAAGAAGTATCGATTTCTTTTGTATCTTTTTGTGTATGTTTTGAGTGCATATTATGATGAGAATGATCCCCCATTGCATAAGCACTGCTAATACTTGCTAAACCTAAAGCATTAAATTTTAAAAATAACCTTCTATCCATTAAATTTTTACTCCTAAATTAATTTTGATTTGGATTTTGATTATAGCTATTGTTTGATTAATGATTGTAAATTATAAAAACAAGATATAATTTTAATATGATTTGTTATACAAGTGGTTTTAAATTAAAAAATTAAGGACAAATAATGCTAATTAAAAATCATTTAGATAAAGACTTTCAAACTCCTGCTTATATTTTAGAAGAAGACAAGCTTAGAAAAAATTGTGAGCTTTTGGCTAAAGTGAGTGAGCAAAGTGGAGCAAAAGTCTTGCTTGCTCTAAAGGGTTTTGCTTTTTCAGGTGCTATGGATATAGTGGGTGAGTATCTATCAGGTTGTACTTGCAGTGGGCTTTGGGAAGCTAAATTTGCAAAAGAATATATGAACAAAGAAATTCATACTTTTTCACCTGCTTTTAAAGATGATGAAATAGATGAAATCATAGATCTTTCACACCATATAGTATTTAATTCTTTTAATCAGTTTAAAAAATTTAAAGATAAAGCAAGCCACAAGTCTCTTGGTTTGCGTTGTAATCCAGAGCTTTCAGTGGCTCCAAAAGAACTTTATAATCCTTGTGGTAGATTTTCAAGATTAGGAATTCGTGCGATTGATTTTGAAAATGAAGATTTAAGTGCTTTAAGTGGGCTTCATTTTCATGCTTTATGTGAAGAAAGTGCGTATTCTTTAGAGCTTGTGTTAAATGCTTTTGAAGCTAAATTTTCAAAATTTATTAAAAATATAAAATGGGTTAATTTTGGTGGAGGTCATCATATTACTAAAGAAGGTTATGACACGCAAAAACTAATTGATCTTTGTAAAAAATTTAGCGATAAATATGGAGTACAAGTGTATCTTGAGCCAGGTGAGGCTGTGGGTTGGCAGTGCGGGACTTTAGTTGCAAGTGTAATAGATATAGTAGAAAATGAGAAAAAAATAGCTATTTTAGATACTTCAAGCGAAGCTCATATGCCAGATACTATCATTATGCCTTATACAAGCGAGGTTTTAAATGCTAGAATTTTATCAAGTCGTGATGGACAAAATTACAGCGAGTTAAAAGAAAATGAATTTGCTTATTTACTTGGTGGCAATACTTGCTTAGCAGGGGATATCATGGGTGAGTATGCTTTTAATCAAGAGTTAAAAATAGGACAAAAAATAGTATTTTTAGATCAAATTCATTATTCCATAGTTAAAAACACTACTTTTAATGGAGTAAGACTTCCAAATTTAATGTTCTTAGATAAGAATGAAAATTTATCTATGATAAGAGAGTTTTGTTATGAAAATTATTCAAAAAGAAACTAAAAATTGAGTTTTTTTGTAGTTTTTTGCAAATTTATGTTTTTTAAATAAAACTTTTTTTAAAATAAAAATGGAAACTGAAAATTAACAAAACTACAATGCTAAGCTTTTTCTAGCGTGTAATGTTTAGGAGTAATTTATGCATAGAGTTATACTAGCTCTTTTAGCCTGTTTTAACTTTCTATTTGCTCAAGAAAATTTTGAAGTTAAAAATACTCAAATTTGGGATGTGCAAAGAGTGATGAATATAGAAAGTTATCAAAATTTTGGTGCTTTGTGGACTAAACTGCAAGGTGAGTATATTGCAAGTGCTGTTTTGATTATACTTATAGTCGTAATTTCAGCTTTTGCTTTGCATTATATGGTCATAGGTCCAAAGAAATTTTCTCATGATGGTAAGAAAATTTACGCTTTTTCAGTATTTGAAAGATTGTTTCATTTTGTAGCAGCAATCTCTTGGATTATCCTTGTGCCAACCGGACTTATTATGATTTTTGGATCGTATTTTGGCGGTGGATTTTTTGTAAGAATGTGTAAAAACTTACATGGTATTGCTACTATTTTATTTATCATTTCCATCATTCCTATGCTTTTGTGTTGGATTAAAAGAATGCTTCCTGCGAGTTATGATTTAAGATGGATGATGATAGTAGGTGGATATTTAAGCAAAGAGAAAAAACCTGTGCCTGCGGGTAAGTTTAACTTTGGTCAAAAATCTTGGTATTATATAGCTGTTTTTGGTGGCTTTTTGATGATAATCACTGGTGCGTTTATGTTTTTCCTTGATTTTAATTCTACTTCTTTGCAATCTATTTTTGGAATTTCTCATATAGATATTTTAAGAGCTTCAGCTATCATCCATAATATTTTGGGTATTTTATGTGCAGTATTTTTTGCTATTCATATTTATATGGCCGTATTTGCTATTAAAGGAAGTATCCATTCTATGATTAGTGGTTATAAAGAAGAAGAAGAAGTTTATATTTTACATTCTTATTGGTATAAAGAATTAAGCGATAAAAAACAAATCAATCCATCGTTTACTTACGATTCTAAAACAAAATTTTAAAATCTCACTTGATTTTTTTAAATTTTCCTTGTTATAATCAAATAAAAATAACAAGGAAAATTAATGATACAAGATATTGATCTTTCGCGTAAATATTTTTATGAATTTTTTTCAAAAGCTTTTAATTTTATCGATGAAAATGAGTTTAAAATTTGGCATGAGCAGGTTTTAGTTTTAGCTCAAAGTCCTTTAGATGATAGTTTAAAATTTGATTTTGAAAAACTTAGTGTATGTGATTTTGCAAGTTTTAAAGAAGAACAAAATGGAGTGTTTTTTGATTTTTCTTATGTGAATGTGCCTATTAGTGCTTCTTTTTATGATGAGGGTAGGGATGATGGTAAAATGAAGCTTCAAGCCTGTGAAATTATTAGAAAAACCAAATTTAGAAAAAAAGAAGATTGCAGGCAAAGTGAAGATGAATTTGGCTTTTTGTTTGCTTTTATGGCAAGTATTATTGAGCATGATTTAAAAGTTGCACAGCAATTATTTCGTTTTGTGATAAACCCTGTAATAGATGAGTTTATAGAAAAATTACAAATCCACAAAAACTCAAATTTTTACATTGCTATTGCCAATATTATGAAAGTCTTTTTTGCAAATGAAAGAGCTTATTTGGAAGTACAAGCACCTATAAAAAAAGAAGGTAAAAGTGTAGCAGATGAGGCTTTACAAAGACTTCCTTATGAGCCAAGACTTCCTACTAAATTTAGCAAAACAAATATAGAAGAACTTAGTAAATTATAAAAATTAATATGTATTTTGTTACCAAAATACATATTATCAAAATCATCTTTTTATGAAAATAGAAATTAAATAAAATCTTAAGTGAAAATATGCAAAATTTATTTTGTTAAGTGTATAAATACTTTGAAAATAAGTATTTATAGTTATTCTTTACTTTTATTTCAAAGGAGAGAACATGGAGGCCAATCAAAGAAGGGATTTTTTAAAAAAATCTTTGAAAATTGGTGCTTTAGGGGTAGTAGCTGGGGCAAGCGTGAATGCTTTAGCTAAAGATGATTACCAAGAGCAAAATACCGTAGTTTTAGGAAAAAGTACTAAAAAAGAAGTGCTTTATAAAAAAACTATGCATTGGGAAAAATACTACAAAATAGCTTATTAATTAAGAAAGGAAGAAGATGGCATTAGCAAGAAGAAATTTTCTTAAGCTTGCTGGTATTGCTGGTCTTGGAAGTGCGGCTTTTGGTAGTGAAAACAAAGCTATTAGAGCTGCAAGTGAACAAGAAGTAGCAAATCCTTATCCAGATTCTAAGATTGTTAGAACAATCTGTAGTATCTGTAGTGCAGGCTGTGGAATTAAAGCAGAAGTGCAAGATGGAGTTTGGGTGCGTCAAGAAAACGCTATAGAACATCCTATTTCTCAAGGATCACACTGCTGTAAAGGGATAGATCAAATCGATCTTACTAAATCAAAGCAGCGTATTAAATATCCTATGAAAAAAGAAAATGGCAAATGGGTACGTTTAACTTGGGAGCAAGCTATCAATGAAATTGGCGATAAAATGCTTGAAATCCGTAAAGAAAATGGACCTGATAGTGTTATGTTTTTAGGTTCGGCTAAATTTAATAACCAACAAGCTTATTATTTTAGAAAATTTGCAGCATTTTGGGGTACTAACAATATAGACCACGTTGCTAGAATTTGACACAGCGCAACAGTCGCCGGTGTGGCGAATACATGGGGTTATGGCGCTATGACAAATCATTTTGGTGATGTGACTAAACACTCAAAAATGATGATTATTTTTGGTGCAAATACTGCTGTGGCAAATCCTATCGGATTTAAACACTTATTACAAGCAAAAGATCGTAATAATGCTAAATTGGTAGTTGTAGATCCTGTATTTACAAAAACTGCAGTACATGCTGATGAATATGTAAGAATTCGTCCAGGTACAGATATAGCTTTAGTTTATGGTATGCTTCATTTGATCTTCAAAAACGGTTGGGAAGATAAAGAATTAATCAAAACTAGAACTTATGGGGTTGAAGAAATAAAAGCGGAGGCTGTTAAATGGACTCCTGAAGTTGTAGAAGATGTAACAGGTGTTCCAGCTGCTCAACTTGAAAAAATCACAAGAATGTTAGCTACAATCAAACCTGCTACGCTATTTTGGGCTTTAGGTATTACTCAACACTCGGTAGGTAGCTCCAACACAAGAATTCTAGCTATCTTACAACTCGTTCTTGGTAATATAGGCAAACCAGGTGCAGGAACAAACATCATTAGAGGTCATGATAATGTTCAAGGTGCTACTGATATGGGCTGTTTGGCTGATACTTTACCAGCTTATTATGGGCTTGATGATAATGCGTGGAATCATTTTGCTAATTTTTGGAATGTAGATAGAGAATATTTAAATTCAAGATTTTATTCTAAAGAATGGATGCATGAAAAAGGTTTTTCACTAGCAAAATGGTGGCAAGGCGTTTTACATGAAGAAAAAACTTATTCTAACTCACCTATCCGTGTGCTTTGGGTGCAAGGAACGGGTATTACTTCTATGGCGCATACGGTAAAAATTCAAGAAGCACTTAAAAAACTTGATATGATTGTAATCGCTGAACCTTTTGTAAATGAAGTAGCAGTTTTAGCAGATCGTTCTGATGGTATTTATATTATCCCTGCTTGTACTCAATTTGAAACAGAAGGTTATGTCACTGCGACTAATCGTGCTATGCAATGGCGTTCTCAAGTAGTAAAACCAATTTATGAAAGCAAAGAAGATCAAGAGATTATGTTTGCTTTTGCTAAAAAATTCGGCTTTTATAAAGAATACACTCGCGGTATGAAAATGGAATTGAAAGATCATAAGCTTGTACAAACAAGAGATGATAATGATGATAATTTTATATGGCCTGATGATGCTACAAGAGAAATGAGTAATGGTCTTTTAAGTATAGGCTTAAGAGGTATTTCAGCTGAACGCTTAAGAAAACACCAACAAAATTGGGAACATTTTGATCCTGATACTCAAAGAGGTATTGGTGGTAAAGTTAAAGGCGAATACTATGGTTTACCTTGGCCTTGTTGGGATGAACAACATCCGGGAACTTCTATATTATGGAATACTGATGTGCCTTATGAAGAAGGCGGTATGGGCTTTAGAAACCGCTTTGGTTTAGAGCATGAAGGACATTCTCAATTAGCAGATGATGCCTTTACTCCAAAAGGATGTAAAGTTAAAGGTGGTTACCCACAAATCACTAAGGCAAATATTGAAAAAGTATTTAATATCAAACTAAGTGATAGCGAAAAAGAATTAATGGGCGCTAGCTGGAGTACAGATATTTCAGGTATTATTTTAGAAAAATGTAGAGAAAAGAGTGCTTGCTGTTTAGGTAATGCAAGAGCTAGAATGAAAGTTTGGGAATTTGCAGATCCTATTCCGTTACATAGAGAGCCTATTCACTCACCTCGTTGGGATTTGGTTAAAAAATATCCTACTTGGGGCGATCAAGAGAAAAACTTCAGAGTTGAGAGTAAATTTATCAGCGAGCAACAAAAGAAAGATTGGAGCAAAGAGTTTCCAACTATCATTTCAAGTATGCGTTTAGTAAATTTAAGTGGTGCAGGTATGCTTGAGAGAACTAGTAAATATCTTGCTGCAATCACACCTGAAATGTTTGCTAATGTTCACCCTGAACTTGCCTTAAAATATGGTATAAATGATGGAGATATGATGTGGATTCATTCACCGCAAGGTACTAAGATTAAAGTAAAATGTGTGCATAATCATTCTGTTACACCGGATAGAATTTGCTTGCCTTATAACTTTGCGGGTATTATGCAAGGAGTGGATTTAAGTTATAATTATCCTGAAGGCACTAGACCTTATACTATAGGTGAAAGTTCTAACACGGTTACTAACTATGGTTTTGATATAAATACGCAAATTTCTGAATTTAATGCAGGACTTTGCAGACTTGAAAAGGCTTAAGGGGTAAGTTATGGCTAGAATGAAATTTTATGTAGATAATAATCGCTGTATTTCTTGCTTTGCTTGTCAAGTGGCTTGTTCAAGTGCGCACGAAGTGCCAGTGGGGATTAATAGAAGAAAGGTAATCACTTTAAATGAAGGCATAGAAGGAAAAGAGTTTTCAACAACTCTTGCCTGCCAACACTGCACAGATGCTCCATGTGAGCAAGTTTGTCCTGTAAAATGCTTTTATATTAGAGCTGATGGTATTGTTTTACATGATAAAAAAACTTGTATAGGTTGTGGGTATTGTCTTTATGCATGTCCTTTTGGTGCTCCACAATTTCCAAGAGATGGTACTTTTGGTATTAAAGGTCAAATGGATAAATGTACTATGTGTGCAGGTGGTCCTGAACCTACTAACTCTCATGAAGAAAGAGAACTTTATGGACAAAATCGTATTGCAGAAGGTAAAGTGCCTATGTGTGCTGCGGTTTGTTCTACAAATGCACTTTTGGTTGGTGATGCAGCTGAAGTTAGTGCAATGTATAGAAAAAGAGTTTTGCTTAAGGGCCAAAATTTAGGACTTGATGCAAAATAACCCAAAGGGTGTTTACAGGCACCCTTTTTTACTACTTATAATCCAAGGTTAATTCATGGAAGAATTAAATTTGCAAATTCAAAAAAATCTTGATGAAAATAATAAACTTACTTGTAAAAAAGCACTAGAGCTTTTAAAACAATACTCCAAAGAAGATTTTCAAGCTAGTATAAAAAAAATGGATGTAAAAATTTCAGATTGCGAGTTAGGTCAATTTGGAAAGTTAAATAAAAATATAGCAAAAAGTGAAATTTTAGAAAAATTAGAAACAAAACTAGATTCTAAGCGTCGCATATCATGTAAAGATGCTTTAGAATGTGCTAAAAACTTTAATATGGCTGATATGAGAGCTACGCTTAAAACTTATAAAATTGATGTTAAATACTGCGAACTTGGTTGTTTTGAAGAAAAAAAAGGTAAAAAATTTCATATAAAAAGCAAAATTTGGGTAGAAAATCCTGATGGAGAATTACTTTTTGGTAAAGGGAAAACAGATATTTTAGAATTAGTTGGAGAATGCGGAAGTATTTCCCAAGCGGCTAAACAACTAGGGATGAATTATAAAAAAGCTTGGCTTTATATACAGGATTTAGAAAAAAATATGAAAGAAGAATTGCTCATTGCTAAAAAAGGAAGAGGAAGTCAATCAGGTAGTAAGCTTACTCCTAGAGCTTATGAGCTAATTCAAAATTTTAAAATTTTACAACAAGATGTAGAAGAATACACTAATAAGCGCTTTAAAGAATTATTTTTCAAGAAAAATCAAGAAAAAGATAAAACTTAATTTGAATACAAGTTATAAAAATATATCATTAAGTAAAAAAGGTAAAAAATGAAAATTGATTGTAGAGATTTAGCTTGTCCGCGTCCTGTGATAGAGACAAAAAAGGCTTTAGAAGAGTTAAAAGAAAATGAAAATTTAGAAATTCTTTTAAATTCTCAAGCTTCTAAAGAAAATGTAATGAGGTTTTTAAAATCTTTAAATTTGAACTTTAGTGTGAAAGATGTAAATGATGAAAGTATTATTAGTATTATAAAAGATGGTGATATAGTTCAAATTCAAGAACAAAATTTACAAGAATACAATGTGTTATTTTTAAAAAGCGATAGAGTGGGCGAGGGAGAACTTGGAAAAAATCTAATGCTAGGTTTTTTAAAAACCCTAAAAGATTTATCTAATAAACCTGCAAAAATCCTTTGTGTTAATGATAGTGTTTTGATGAATACTGATTGCTCTCATATTGCTTTTGAAGCTATGAAAGAACTTGAAAATTTAGGAGTTGAAATTTATAGTTGCGGGGCATGTTTGGAATTTTTTGGCAAAAGCAAAGAGCTTAAAATAGGTAAAATAGGTAATGCTTATGAAATTTTAAATGAACTTTTTGGAAAGGCAAAGATTATTTCTTTATGATATATAAAGATCAAAAACTAACCCAATATGTAAAAGCTGCGGGTTGAGCTGCCAAATTAGACTCGGTGGGTCTTGACAAAATTCTTGGCATTTTAAAACCGCATGAAAACATTTTAAGTGGTATTAATAATAATGAAGATGCAAGTGTTTATAAGCTAAATGAAGATTTAGCTTTGGTGCAAACTCTTGATTTTATTACACCCGTGGTTGATAGTGCGTATCATTTTGGCGCTATAGCTGCTGCAAATGCTTTAAGTGATGTATTTGCTATGGGCGCTGAGGCGATTAATGCTTTAAATATTGTAGGCTTTGATACTTGTCATTTTAACAATGAAATTTTACTTGAAGTGTTAGAAGGTGCTAGAGTTAAGGTTGAAGAAGCTGGCGCTGTGCTAGTAGGTGGACATACTATAGAAAATGATGAATTTATTTTTGGTCTTAGTGTAACAGGTGTAGTTCATCCTAAGAAATTTATAGCTAATAATAGCGCAAAAGATGGCGATGTGATTTTACTTACTAAGCCTATAGGTAGTGGTATTATTAGTACTGCTATCAAGGCTGGTTTGCTAGAAAAAGCAAAGATTTTAAAAGCAGTAGAACAAATGGGTTTTTTAAATCTTTATGCAAGTCGTATTTTAAAGAGGTTTAAAAGTCTTAGTGCTTTAAGTGATGTTACCGGTTTTGGTCTTTTGGGACATTTAAAAGAAATGTTAAATAAAGAGCTTATGATAGAAGTGTATAAAAATGAAATTCCTTTAATGGATGGAGTTTTATCAATGGCTAATATGGGGATAATCCCAGCAGGAGCTTATAAAAATAAAGATAGCCTAAAAATTTGGGTTGATAATTTAAATGAAAAAGATGAAGATATAGTGTATTTTGATCCTCAAACTTCAGGTGGACTTTTAGCTGCAATGAGTGAAAAAGATGCAAATGAGGCTTTGAAAATTTTGAAAGATTACAATATAGAGGCAAAGATTATTGCTAGATGTGTAAGAAATACTCATAATTATTTATTATTACGCTAATATTTTATTTACAATTAAAAATATATGTTTATATTTGTTACTTTTTTACATAAAAAAATAAATTATAAATAAATATATGTTGATTTTTGTGGCTATTTTTGTATCATAAAAGATATTAATTACTAAATGGAGGAAGAAATGATACAAAAAGCTTTGCAATTAGCTGAAGAATTACAAAGAAAAATAGAAAGTAATATCTCTCAAAGCGAAAAAGAATTTCATGCCAAAATGCAAAAACTTTTAAACAATCCTAAAAATAAAGTGATGTTGATTGAACTTTTAGATCGCTCTTTTAGATGTAAAGATAAAAGTGCGAGTTTTGAGCTTATAGAGCATACTTTAAACAAATATGGTATAGCAGATTTTTTCAGTGCTTTTGAAAAATTTTTGCTTTTTTCATTTTTAAATTTTGGAAAATTTGCACCAACTCTTAGTGTGCCATTTTTCATTAAGCATTTAAGAGAAGATACTAAAGCTATGGTTTTAGATGCAAACCCTAGTGTTTTAGAGCCTCATATGCGTAAAAGAAAAGATGAAGATAAAATTACCTTAAATGTAAATTTAATTGGTGAAGAGGTTTTGGGTGAGGCTGAGAGTGCTTATAGAGTAAAAAAATATGAAGAAGCATTAAAAACAAGCTATATTACTTATATTTCAATTAAAATCACTACCATTTTTTCTCAAATTAATATCATTGATTTTGAATACTCTAAAGATGAAGTGGTAAAAAGATTGGATAAATTATATGCTCTTGCTTTAGAAGAAGAAAAAAAGCAAGGTGTGTCTAAATTTATCAATCTTGATATGGAGGAATTTAGAGATTTAGAATTAACCGTTGAAGCTTTTATGGAAAGTATTGCAAAGTATAATATTAAAGCAGGTATCGTTTTACAAGCTTATCTTCCTGATTCTTATGAATATTTGAAAAAACTTTTTGCTTTTTCAAAAGAAAGAGTTTTAAAAGGTATGAAGCCTATAAAAATTCGCTTTGTTAAAGGAGCGAATATGGAAAGTGAAGAAACTATAGCTTCGCAAAGAGGTTGGGCTCTACCTACTTTTTATAAAAAAATTGACACAGATAGTAATTATAAGAAAATGCTTGATTTTGTCTTAGAGGGTGATAATTATAAATATATTAATGTAGGTATTGCGAGTCACAATTTATTTGAAATTGCTTATGCTTATACTAGAATTTCACAAGCAGGAGCTTTATCATCTTTTACTTTTGAAATGCTTGAAGGTATGAGCTTGCAATGCTCTTATGAGCTTTCTAAAATGCATGATCTTATACTTTATGCACCGGTGTGTGATGAAGCACATTTTAATAATGCCATTGCTTACTTAGTAAGAAGACTTGATGAAAATACTAGTGAAGATAATTTCATGAGATATTTTTTCAACCTTAAAATTAATGATAAAAATTGGCAAATGCAAAAAGAATTATTTATAAAATCTTTAGAAGGCGTTGCTAGTTTGGATAATTCTACCCATAGAACTCAAGATAGAAATAATGAAACAAAGGCTATTAGTTCTTATGAGAGTAAAGAATTTAAAAACGAACCTGATACAGATTTTATCTTAAAAGCAAATAGAGAATGGGCTAAAAATATAAGAACTAAATATGAAAATTTAGAAAATTATGATGTGTATCCGGTTGCAAAAGAAGAAATTAAAAATGAAAATTTACAAGTAATAGAAGTTAAAGATAAAATCAAAAATCGCACTATAGGTAAAGCACATTTAGCAGGCCAAAAAGAGATTAAATATGCTTTAGATGTAGCTAAGAGCTCAAATTTTAGTGATTTAAGTCATGATGAAATTTATAAAATTTTAGCAAAAACTGCTCAACTTGTTAGAGATCGTAGAGGAGATTTAATAGGTATAGCAGCTTTAGAAGTAGGAAAAACTTTCTTAGAGATTGATCCTGAAGTTAGTGAGGCTATAGACTTTTTAGAATTTTACCCACATTCTTTGGAAAAACTAAAAGAGCAAAATCCAAATACTACTTTTAAAGCAAAAGGCATAGGTGTGGTAATTGCACCATGGAATTTTCCAGTAGGTATTTCAGTAGGAACCATAGCAGCACCTTTGGCTGCAGGTAATAAAGTAATATATAAGCCATCATCTTTATCCATGCTAACAGGTTATATGCTTTGTAAATGCTTTTGGGATGCGGGAATTCCAAAAGATGCTTTGATTTTCTTACCTGCTAAAGGTAGTGATATATCAAAATACTTGCTTGTTGATCAAAGTGTGAAATTTTCAGTATTAACCGGTGGAGAAGAAACTGCTTATGCAATGCTCAAAGCTAATCCAACCTTACTTTTAAGTGCTGAAACAGGCGGTAAAAATGCAACTATTGTTTCTAAATTTGCTGATCGTGATAGTGCGATTAAAAATATCATTCATTCAGCATTTTCAAATTCAGGTCAAAAATGCTCTGCTACTTCTTTACTTGTTTTGGAAGAAGAAGTTTATGAAGATGAGGAATTTAAAAAGACCTTAGTAGATGCTGCTAGTTCTATGGCGGTTGGAAATCCATTTGTATTTAAAAATAAACTTGGAGCTTTAGCAGATAAACCAGATGTAAAACTGCAAAAAGCATTAGATGAGCTAGCTCCATATGAAAGTTGGGCTTTAAAGCCTAAATTTGTAGATGATAATCCTTATCTTTTAACTCCAGGGATTAAATATGGTACAAAAAAAGGTGATTTTACACACATGAATGAGCTTTTTGCGCCAATTTTAACTGTAATGAAAGCAAAAGATTTAAAAAAAGCTATTGATATAGTAAATTCTACAGGTTATGGACTTACAGCAGGATTTGAAAGTTTAGATGAGAGAGAATGGGAATACTTCCACACTCACATAGAGGCAGGAAATATTTACATCAATAAACCAACAACAGGAGCTATAGTTCTTAGACAACCTTTTGGTGGTATTAAAAAATCAGCCATTGGTTTTGGTAGAAAAGTTGGAATTTATAATTACATCACTCAATTTTTAGATATAGAGCAAAGTCAAGCTGATCAAAATGTTTTAGATAATGAATTAGTATCAAATTTAAATGCTTTAAGCTTGGATTTAAATGAAAAAGATAAAGCTGATTTTGAAGTCATTAAAGCTATGGCAAGAAGCTATGCTTATCATGCAAAACATGAATTTGCAAGTGCAAAAGATTATGTCAATATAAGAGGCGAGGATAATATTTTCTCTTATACAAAGGTTAAAAATATCGCTTATAGAGTACATAAAGATGATAGTTTAAAAGATATTTTAGGAGTTATTTTAGCAGCTAGTGTGTTAAATATTGATCTTATTTTAAGTTATGATGAGCATGAAAAAATAGATCTTGTGCAAAAGATTAATCAAAAAATTAGTTCAAAAACTTTATTCCTTAAAGAAAGTAAAGAAAATTTCATTAGCAAAATAGCTGATTATGAAAGAATTCGTTATTTTGCTCCATTAGATGTTAATGATGAAATTTTCATAAAAGCAGCAAGTTGCGCAAAAATCATTGCCAATACTAAGCCTTTAATGAACGGACGTTTCGAGTTGCTTTTATATCATAATGAAAAAGCTTTAAGTATATCTTTCCATCGTTATGGAAATTTAGGCATTCGTGCTTTAAAATAAAAAGGAGAAAAAATGGAGGTTGTACACATTAATACTCAAATTGCGATAATGTTTGTCGCATATTCAGCATTAATGCTTTTTATCGGATTTTATTTTTATAAACAAAATAAAAACTCAGAGGATTATTTTTTAGGTGGTCGTTCTATGGGACCGGTAGTTTCAGCACTTAGCGCTGGAGCTTCTGATATGAGTGGTTGGCTTTTAATGGGTTTACCAGGAGCTTTATATGTAAGTGGTTTAGCTGAAAGCTATATTGCAATAGGTCTTAGTATAGGAGCATTTTTAAACTGGGCTTTTGTAGCAAAAAGACTTAGAATTTATACTAGTGTGATTGCAAATTCTATTACAATTCCAGATTATTTTGAAACAAGATTTGATGATGATAAGCATATATTAAGAATAGTTTGTGCTATTGTTATTTTGATATTCTTTACTTTTTATGTTTCTTCAGGACTTGTAGGTGGAGCAAAGCTTTTTGAAGCAACTTTTGGAATCCAATATGATTATGCACTTACTACAGGAACTGTGATTATAGTTGCTTATACATTTTTGGGTGGATATAAGGCAGTTTGTTGGACGGATTTGATTCAGGGTTTATTAATGATGAGTGCCTTGATTATCGTACCTATAGTGATGATTTATCATTTGGGTGGCTTTAGTGAAGCTGTTAATATAGTCAAAGAAATTAAGCCAAATACTTTTTCTATGGGGGAAGGATTAAGCTTTTTGGGTATAGTTTCAGCGCTTTCTTGGGGGCTTGGGTATTTTGGTCAGCCACATATTTTGGTGCGTTTTATGTCTATAAGATCAACTAAAGATATTCCAACTGCTACTTTTGTAGGAATTTCTTGGATGGTTATATCTTTAATTGGAGCTTGTTTGATAGGTATTTTAGGTATAGCTTATGTGAGTAAATTTGAGCTTAGTTTGCAAGATCCTGAAAAGATTTTTATCGTAATGTCGCAATTGCTTTTCAATCCTTGGATAGCAGGTGTTTTATTAAGTGCTATTTTGGCAGCCATTATGAGCACAGCAAGTTCGCAATTGCTTGTTTCAAGTTCAACTATAGCAGAGGATTTTTATAAAAGAATTTTTAACAAAGAAGCGTCCAATAAAACAGTGATGACTTTGGGTAGATTTGGTGTTTTAGCAGTAGCTGTGATAGCTTTTATTATTTCTACTGATAAAAACTCAAGCGTATTAAGTATAGTAGCTTATGCTTGGGCAGGGTTTGGAGCAAGTTTTGGTTCTGTAATGCTCTTTTCGTTATTTTGGTCAAAAATGACTAGATATGCTGCTATTGCAGGTATGATTACCGGTGCAGTTGTAGTTGTAGTATATAAAAATTTCTTAGCAGAGTGGCTTGATTTTCCTATTTATGAAATCATTCCAGGATTTTTAGCTGCTTCTGTTGTGATTATTTTAGTGAGCATGGTAACTAAAGTTCGCCCAGGAACTAAAGCAGCTTATGAAACAATGCTAAAACATCTCTAATACTCTCGCAATATGCGAGAGTAACTATGAAAAAATATTAATCAAATAAGTATTTAAAGGTATTGCAACAATATCAATTAAAACAGCACCGCATAAAGGTACTATTAAAAAAGCTTGTCTTGAAGTTAAATTATATCTAGAACAAACTGCATTCATATTTGCTACTGCATTTGGTGTTGCACCTAGACCATGTCCCATAAGTCCGGCACACATAATCGCACTATCATAATTTTTTCCGCATAATCTAAAAACTATAAAAATTGTAAAGAATAGTAAAGCTAAAACTTGCACAATCAAAGTAATAAAAAGAGGTGTAGCAACAGCACTTAGTTCGTTTATTTTTAAATTTATCATAGCCATAGTTAAAAAAATACCAAGGCTTAATTCACTTATAGTATCTATTGTATATTGATTTAGCTTGAAAATATTAAAAGAATCATTAATATTTCTTACAACAATAGCAACAAGCATGGCACCAACATAACTAGGCAAAGAATAGCCGCTATATTGTGTAAATTTGGAACTTAAAAAAAATCCAATACACATAATACATAATATTAAAAATAAAGATTTTAAAAAATCTTTATAATTTGCATTGTGAATTTCATGCTTTAGAGGATCTATATCTTTAATATCTTGATTAGTTGTGATTTTTAATTTGTGTTTATTTATAAGATATTTTGCTACAGGACCTCCGAGCAAAGACCCTGAAATCAGTCCAAAGGTTGCCGCTGCCACTGCTAAAACTTTAGCGTTATTTAAGCCACTTAATTCTTCAACCATACCTCCAAAAGCTATAGCATTTCCATGTCCTCCTTCCAAAGAAACAGCACCACATAAAATTCCATATAGTTTATTTAAATCGAATAAACTCATCATGGAAATGCCGATAAAATTTTGCATTAAAGCCATAAACCAGCAACAACCTAGATAGATTAAAAGTACTTTTCCTCCTACTTTTAAGAGTTTAAAACTTCCACTTAATCCTATTACGGTAAAAAAAGCCACCATTAAAGGAGTTTGTAAACTTGTATCAAAATCAACTTTAATCTCAATAAAACTTAAAATCCAAATGATTATACTGATTAAAAATCCACCTATAACTGGTGCGGGAATGCAAAATTTTTCTAAGATTAAAAAACGTTTTTTCAAAAACATACCAAACAATAAAACCCCGATACTAATAGCTAATACACTTAAACTATCAAATTTCATATCATTCCTTTACTTAATAAAAAATATGCTAGATAAGCAGCGATTTTTGCAGTGTGATTGTCTATATCAAATTTAGGATTAAATTCACAAATATCTGCTAAAGCAACTTTTTTGCTTTCAAAAATAATTTTTATCGGAGTTAAAATTTCTTTTAAATTGATACCAAAAACAGCAGGGGCGCTTACAGCAGGAGCTATGCTTTGTGAAAATACATCCATATCAATACTTAAATAAACAACTTCATTTTGTTTTAAGAAGTTTTTAATGACTTCTATACATTTTTCAAATTCAGTATCTAAAACATAACTTGCTTTCATATTATCCATAGTTTGAAAAAGTGCTTTTGTGTTAGATAATTTACTTGCACCCAAGCAAAGATAAGAAAAATTATAATTATTTTCTTTTGCATATTCATAAGCTTTGTAAAAAGAATTTCCAGAAGTATGTAACTCCTGAATTCTTACATCAAAATGTGCATCAAAATTTATAACTCCTACACTTTTTTTGTAATCTAAAAGCGCTTTGATACAAGCTAAAGATGTTTCGTGTCCACCTCCTAAAATTACACCATAATGATTATTATGTAAAATTTCTAAGCACTTGTGATAAAGTAGTTCATCGCCTAATTCTAGGGTATCAAAATTTTCAATATCTCCTAAATCATCAAAATCAAAATCATCATGTATAGCAAAATTTGCCATATTCTTTCTTATAATTTTTGGTGCTAATTCACTTCCAATTCTACCATTATTTCTCTGCACACCCAATGATGAACAAAAGCCTAATAATTTATTATTTGAAGAGTGATTTAAACATTTAAATAATCGTTTATGGATAATTTCATCACCATCATTTCTCCCTTGCCACATGTATTCCTCCTTTTTTGTGTTTAATTTCAATGTAAGATATTTTTTTAAATATTTTTATATTTTGAGAAATAACATTATTTATTTGTGTATTTTAGTAGCAATAATTTATTGATTAAATAATTTTTTATTATAGTAAAAAATATTTGAAAATACTGAGGTATGGCTTTTAATGCATTTATGATAAAAGTTTCTTTAAGTTTTATTTTAAAATAAGAAAATACTATATATTTACTACTTGAAACAAAAAGGAGATTTATGCAAAAAAATAATCAAAAAACTTATGATTTATTTTTGATAGTGACATCTATCTTGGCGGTTTTTATGGTGATTGTAATTTTACTTATAAATCCTAGTAAAGCTTTAGAAGTAGCAAATTTTCTTTTTAGTAAGCTTACACATATTTGGCTCATTTGTTCAACTTTTTGAGTTTATTTGTGTAGTTTTTATTTTCTACTTGGCTTTTTCTAAAATAGGTAATATTAAATTAGGCGATGGGATAAATCCTTATTCAAATACTGCTTGGATTTTTATGTTTATTTGTGCAGGACTTGGATCTGCTACTATGTATTGGGCATTTATGGAATGGGCATATTATTATTTAGCACCTGGGTTAAATATTACTCCAAAATCTACAGAAGCTTTAAGAAGTGCAACTTCTTTTGTGTATTTGCATTGGGGTATTACGCCTTGGGCTGTATATGCTTTAAGTTCTATTGCAATGTGTTTTCATTTTTATATTTTTAAAAATAAAAATTTAAAAATTTCAAGTTTAATAGCAAATATCTTGCATATTAATCAAAATATAGTGCTTGATAAAATCATCGATGTTGTGTTTTTATTTAGTACTTTTGGTGGACTTGTGCTTACTACAACCCTTTCTATAATTACAATTAGTGCTGGACTTTCTGGAATTTTTGATATTAATGATGGTTTTTATTTAAAATTTATTCTTTTAGCTATTGTTACAGCTGTTTTTACCTTTTCTAGTTTTGTTGGATTATCAAGTGGTATGGCAAAACTTGCTAAAATATCTTGTATCTTGTGTTTTGTGTTTGCAATATTGGTATTTATTTTAGGAGATAGTGTATTTATATTAAATAATATAATAAATAGTATAGGGGTATTTTTTAGTAATTATGTTTCAATGAGCTTATATAATGATATTGCTGGTGTAAGTAGCTTTAATTCTGATTGGACAGTTTTTTATTGGCTTTATTGGATTACTTACACTCCTGCTGTTAGTATTTTTGTGACAAAAATTTCTAAAGGAAGGACCATTCGTCAAGTAATTTTTGGTCTTATTGTGGGTGGATGTATTGGGACTTGGTTTTTCTTTGGAGTTTTGAGTTCATATGCAATAGATATTTTTCAAAGTGGAATCTTAGATGTTCCAAATTTTATTAGTTCAAATGCTGGAGAAGCTGGAGTGGTAGCATTGGTAAAAACACTACCATTTGGTACTATTTTTGCTCTTTTTTATTTCCTGCTTATGATGGTATTTTTGGCTTCTCATATGGATGCTACTGCATTTACTATTTCTTGTGTAAGCACAAAAATAGATAGTGAAAATCCTAGTAAATATTTAAAAGTTTTTTGGTGTATTATGCTTGGATTAATTCCTCTAGCAATGCTTTATATAAATGCAGATTTAAATACCTTAAAAGTTGCAGTTGTTTTGAGTGCTGCTCCTTTTTTGGTAATACTTGCTATTAGCTTTTATGGGCTTATTAAATGGATAAAAAGGATGGATAATGAAAATTACTAAGGTTGAACCTATATGGTTAAGGACAAAAACTTTTGATGAGTCTTGTGAGTGGGGTGAAGATGCCTTTATATTAAGAATTTATACAGATAATAATCTTTATGGAATAGGGGAAAGTGATAGTGCTGCAGCAGTTTTAAAGATAATGTTTGAGCAGCCTAGTACTCATGGATCTTGTAGAAATTTAAGTGAAATTTTAATAGGACAAGATCCAAGAAATATTAAGAAGATTATGGATGATTTGATTGAGGGAAGTGCGTATTATGGACTTAGCGGAGCATTAATTTGTGCTTTAAGTGCAATAAATATTGCTTTATATGATTTACTTGGAAAAATTTATGGTGTAAGTGTAGCTACCATACTTGGTGGAAAAAGAAAAGACTTTTTAAATGCATACGCTACTTTTATTCCGAGTGAAAATATGGAAGAAAATATTTCTAGAGTAAAATACTTAAAAGAAGAAGGTTTTAAACTATTAAAATTTGGTGGTGCAGGCTTTGGTAATAATGCATTAGCTGATAAAGAGATTATCAAGAATATTAGAGGTGCAGTGGGTGATGATATTAAACTTAGTATTGACTTAGTAGGGCTTTGGAAAAATTTTTCTTATGCAAGAGAAAGATTTTTGGAAATTGAAGAATATAACTTAGAGTGGATAGAAGAACCAGTTAGTGCAAATAATTTTTATGATTATGCAAGACTTAGCGAACACTTACCTTGTAAGATTACGGGTGGAGAGAGTTTTTACACGCTAAATGAGTTTGAAAATTTTATTAAAAAGTCAAAAGTTTCTATTGTGCAACCTGATATTACTAGATGCGGTGGTTTTGACACTATGTTAGAAATTGAAAAAATATCTTTAAAATATGGTTGTGATTTAGTCCCGCATGGTTTTTCTACAGGAATTTTACTTGCTGCTACGGTGCAGTTTCTAGCAAGTACTAAATATTGTAATTTGATAGAGTATTCTCAATCAACAAGTGTGCTTTTTACTCATTTGGTGAAAAATTTAATCCCTTGCAAAGATGGTATAGTTGAAGTCAATGATGCTGTGGGTATAGGAGTGATATTGGATGAAAATTTAATAGAAAAATATCGTATAAATATAAAGATTTGAGTAAATACTCAAATCTAATTTTTAAGGTTTTTGAATTAAAAATCTAAGCGTTGGTCCATCTTGATCTATCTCTAAAATTTCAAATCCGCGATTTTTCGCATCTTGAGGTATAGAATTAATACTTTGTGGGCAATCACATAAAATTTCTAAGACCTCACCTGATTTTAATTCTTTTAATGCATCAATGGTAGCTATAGCAGGATATGGGCATGCCTCACCTTCTAAATTTAAACTATAATGAATAATCATAATTTTCCTTTGTTGTGTTGGAAGAATAATTTTTTAAATTTTAAAACAAACAAAAATAAAATAGCAAACAAAGCTAAATTGATTAATAAGCCATTAAAATAACCAAAATCATTTAAAAGATGAATTTTTATACCATTTGTTAGTATTTTTGGGAAATGATCATAATTTAAAGCTAAGATCATAGTACCGATGATATTGGCAATACCCACTATAATAAAATGACTTTGTCCCTCGCAAGCTCTATACATCCAACCACACTCGCATCCTCCGGCAAAAACTATTCCAAATCCAAATAAAAAAGCACCTATAGCAAGGTTTGGTGATATTTCTATTACTTTGCTAGTATGCCCTTGTAATATAAAAGCAAAAGCTATTAAACAAGCTATGATCATACCTATTAAAGCGCCTTTTATAGCATTGTCTCTACCAAATAAAAATAAATCTCTAAAGCAAGAAGTGAAGCAAATTTGAGCCCTAGAAATGATAAAACCAAAAACAAAACCAAATATTAACGCTAAAGGAAAAAAACTTTCTTTGTTTTTAATATCAATATTTTGTTTTTGTAGTATAAATACAACATAAGTTATAAAAATTATAAATACACCAAGTCCTATGTAAAAATATATTTTTGAAATTTTATTTTGTGTTTTTAATTTTTGATTTTCTTTGCAAACGCGTTGTAACTTTGCTTTTGGCTTAAATAAGGCAAGATTACAAACCTTAACACCTAGATAAATTCCTAAAATCATAAATAAAGTAAAAACCCAAGTATGTAAAGAAAAATAAGGTAAACCTGTAAAGAAATTTGCTAAATTACAACCAAAAGCAAGTCTTGCACCAAAGCCTGATAAAATTCCTCCTATAATAGCTTGAAAAATTCGAATTTTGCTAGCAGGTAAACGCCATTTAAATTTATTTGCTAAAAATGCAGCTATTAAGCATCCTATAAACATACCTATGAGCATGATACCATCAATTCTTGTTAAGGGACTGCCGCTTAAATTTTGCTTTTGGTAGTAAGTGTAGGAGCTTAAATCCATACCAAAAAATTCTAAAATTTCTCCACCCCAGCGTGTCATTTCACCTGTAACAGCCCAAACACTACCAAAAATTCCAAAATAAATAGCACTTAAAATTCCAAGTATAATCATGCCTTTGGAATTATGCCAAAAATTTATAAAAAAAGATTGTTTGAAAGAATGCATTGATATATCCAAAAATTGTAATTGTCAAAACTTGACACTGAAAAACAAACATTATAACTAAAAAATATAATATTTCAAAGTATTTTTACACGCTTATAATTTCATATGTTTAATTTTTGTTTCAATTAAAAATATTAAGATATAATATCATTTTTGGAAGGTTAGCTTATCTGGTGATGGCCACTGACTTCAAATCAGATGAAAGGGTAGTTGACTACTTTTTGGGGAGTTCGATTCTCTCACCTTCTCGCCAAATTTAAGTCAAAATGGAGTTTTTTTATGAGTAAAGCAGATATTGTCGTTGGTATCCAATGGGGTGATGAGGGTAAGGGTAAGATAGTTGATAAACTATGTGAAAATTATGATTATGTTTGCAGAAGTGCAGGTGGACATAATGCAGGTCACACTATATGGGTTGATGGTATAAGATATGCTTTACATTTAATGCCATCAGGTGTTTTAAATAAGCAATGTATTAATGTTATAGGTAATGGAGTTGTAGTTAATCCTGATGTATTAATTAGTGAAATGGCTCAATTTGAAAATTTAGAAGGAAGATTATTTATAAGCGATAGAGCCCATTTAAATTTAAATCATCATGCTTTGATTGATCAAGCAAGAGAAAGACTTAAAGGCGATAAAGCTATAGGAACAACAGGCAAGGGTATAGGGCCAAGCTATGAAGATAAAATAAGTCGTAATGGACATAGAGTAGGGGAATTGCTAGAGCCTGAAAAACTTTGTGAAAATTTAATGAAAGATTTTGAACTTAAAAAAACTTATTTTGATGTTTTAGGTATTGCAATGCCTAGTTATGATGAAATTTTAAAAGATTTAAAACGCTTTAAAGAAGTGCTAGCACCATATATTACAGATACTACAAGAATGCTTTGGAAAGCTTTAGATGAGGATAAAAAAGTATTGTTAGAAGGTGCGCAAGGTTCTATGCTTGATATTGATCATGGAACTTATCCTTATGTAACTAGTTCAACGACTATTTCAGCTGGAGCTTTAAGTGGTTTGGGATTAAATCCAAAAGAAATTGGAAAAGTTATAGGCATAGTAAAAGCTTACACAACAAGAGTGGGAAATGGAGCTTTTCCAAGTGAAGATTTAGGCGAAGATGGTGAAAAAATAGGACTTATTGGTAAAGAAATCGGTGTAAGTACAGGTAGAAAAAGAAGATGTGGTTGGTTTGATGCAGTTGCGGTAAGATATACTGCAAGATTAAATGGCTTAGATACTTTATCATTAATGAAACTTGATGTATTAGATGGTTTTGAAAGTGTTAAAATCTGTAAAGCATATGAATATAAAGGACAAGAAATAGACTATGTACCTTGTGATTTAGAAAACGCTAAGCCTATTTATGAAGTAATGGAAGGTTGGGATAAAGTTGCAGGGATTAGAGATTATGATTTGCTACCTGAAAATGCTAAAAAATACATTAAACGTTTAGAAGAATTAAGTGGCGTTAGAGTAGGTTATATCTCCACAAGTCCTGAAAGAGAAGATACTATCATTTTATGAAAAGCAAATATTCTTCTGTGATTAAGCTTAGAAAACAACAGCTTGATAAAGCAGAGGCAAATTTGACTAGAACAAGACAAAAGCTTTTGTTGTGTGAAGAAGAATTTAAAGAAGCTTTAAAAACATGCGAAAGCTTGACTTTGGCTGATAAAGGTTCGGTGGCTTTGTTAAGATCGTCTTTAAAAATGCAAGAGATTGCAAGAGAGGGTAAGCAAAGAATTAAACAAAAATTAGACCTAACTAAAAAAGAACTTGCACATCATCAACATTTATACAAAAAGGCTCATTTGGAATTTGAAAAAATTAAGGTTTTAGAAAATGAAGAATTAAAAAAAATCCAAAAAGCCTTACAAAAAGAAGAAGAAAAATTTATAGATGAACTTGCTATAACAAGACATTTTAATAAGGATAAATGATGAAAAAAATAATATTTTTATTGATTTTCTTAAATTTTGTAAATGCACAGCAAAATTGCGAGCAGTATTTTGAAGCAAGAAAAGAGCAAATACAAGAGCAAATTAGAGAATATGATGAAGCAAGACAAAGTTTAGAGGCTTATAGAGCTTCTTTTGAAGCTTTGCAAAAAGAAAAAATGCAAGCTTTGGAGCAAAAAGAAGCTGATGTTAATGCAAGTTTAGAGCAAATAAAAAGTTTAAAAGAGCAAAATGAGCGTATACTAGAAGCGACTAAACAAAATCTTCAAGTTATTAATGATAAAACTATGGGGCGTATCACAGAAATTTATGCTAAAATGAAAGATGTGGCTGTGGCAGGTATATTAAGCGAAATGGAACCGGATGAGGCTTCAAAAATTCTACTTTCGCTAGACCCTAGAAAAATTTCATCCATTATGGCTAAGATGGATCCAAAAAAAGCTTCCGATTTAACACTACTTTTGAAAAATTTAGATCAAAATGCAAGTTCGCAGTAAGTTTTAAGCAGTTTTTACCTTTTTTTTAGTATTATTTCAAAATAAAAATAAAAAGGTGAATAAATGCGTATCAAACCAGCTCATATACCTTATATAGCAAATAAAATAATACTTGATTTAATGCATTCTTCTTTTGTTAAAATTAAAGATGATAGTCAAAAACTTTTAAAAACAGCAAAAGAAATTATAGAAATAGATGTTTTAAATGAGCGTAAACTTGATGAAAAAGCAAAAGAAATTTTAGAAAGCCAAGAAGATGAAATTGAGTTTATGCAAATAGATAGAAAAAGTATGTTTTGGATGATTAAGAAAAAACTAGCAAATGAGTTTAAATTTATGCTTGATAGTGAAGATAGATACAATAATCTTTCTCATAAAATTTTAGAAAATTTAGCGGAAGAAGATTTGATAAACTACAATGTGTCAGAAAATCGTGTTAAAAATCTCATTTTTTCAAGTATTATGTCTTATTTAAAAGAGTATGAAAATTTAGAAGATTTAGTCTATGAAAAAATTTCAAATTATAAAAGAAAACTTATTCCAGGTTCTGAAGAATATGAATTGGTATTTGAAAAGCTATATCAAGAAGAGCTTAGAAAAAAAGGACTTTTATGAAAGCATATATTTATATAGAAAATGATGTTTTTTTAAGCGCAAAGGCTTTTGGACAAAGTGGAACTTTTTTTGGAGAGCTTGTTTTTAATACTTCTTTAACGGGGTATCAAGAAATTATTTCTGATCCATCATATGCAGGTCAGTTTGTAGTATTTTCAATGCCAGAAATTGGTATAGTTGGTATTAATGATGAAGATAATGAAAGTAAAAATGTATTTGCTAGCGGAATGATTATAAGAGAATTAAATGAAGATTATTCTAATTTTAGAGCCAATGATTCTTTAAGTGCTTATTTGAAAAAGCATGAAAAAATAGGGCTTTGTGAAATTGATACTAGATTTTTAGTTAAAATGATCAGAGATCAAGGAAATTTGAGAGCGGTAATATCTACTGAAATTAAGGACAAAGAGGAGCTTAAAAAAATGCTTCTTTCTAGTGCTAAAATTGATGAGGTAAATTATGTAGCACAGGTTAGCACTAAAAGCTCTTATAAACATAGTAAAGGTGCTTGGGATCATAGCAACAAAGCTTATGAGAATGTAAAAGCAAATGGTAAAAAAGTAGCTGTGATTGATTATGGTGTAAAAGAAAATATTTTAAATGAGCTTGTAAGTGTTGGACTTGAGGTGGAGGTTTTTCCTTATAATACCAAGGCAAAAGATTTGATTGATTTATATCAAAAAGGTAAAATTCATGGTGTATTTTTATCAAATGGGCCAGGTGAGCCAAAAATTTTAAAAGATGAAATCGCAGAGATTAAAAAACTAGCAGAAGCTAAAATTCCTATGCTTGGTATTTGTTTGGGACATCAACTTTTAAGTAATGCTTTTGGTTATGAAACTTATAAAATGAAATTCGGCCAACATGGAGCAAATCATCCTGTTATTAACCTTACTAATAACACAGTAGAAATTACAGCACAAAATCATAATTATAATATTCCTGAAGAAATAGTAGAGGTTGCAACTATTACTCATAGAAATTTGTTTGGTGATAATGTAGAGGGTGTGAGATATAAAAATTATCCTATTATATCGGTGCAACATCACCCAGAAAGTTCTTCAGGACCACATGAGAGCAAGTATATTTTTAAAGAATTTTTAGAGCTTTTGTGAGTTTAGATTTTATTGCTTTAGCAAGTATAGCTTTTCTTTCTAGTTTTGGGCATTGTTATGGAATGTGCGGAGGTTTTGTTTTAGCTTATACTCAGCTTTCAAAGCAAATCAAACTCCCTTTTTTTCTTTTAATTTTCTCATATCATCTATCTCGAATTTTTGCTTATGTTTGCTTGGGTATATTTTTTGGAGTTTTTGGAAGCTTGCTTTCATTTAGTGAATTTTCAAAAGGCATAATGTTTTTTATAATTGGAATTTTTATGATAGCATTAGCACTTGCTTTGATTTTTAAAGGAAAATTTCTAAGTTTTTTTGAAAATTCTTTATTTTTTGAATGCGTAATTAAAAAAAACATCTCTAGATTGATTCAACAAAAATCTTTCAAGACTACTCTTTTTTTAGGATTTTTAAATGGCTTTGTGCCTTGTGGTTTGGTGTATTTTTATATAGCCTTTGGAATGAGTGTGCAAAGTGTGTATTTATCGGCTTTAATTATGCTTGTTTTTGGTTTTTCAACTTTACCAGCATTGATATTTCTTGCGTATTTTTCTAAAACATTAAATGAAAAATTTCAAAAAATAGCTAGTTTAATTTCCTATATTTTAATTTTTTGTTATGGTGTGTATTTTTCTTATATAGGCTTTGTTTTTACGCGATAATTTATTAATAAATAATAAATAATTAGACATAGTTTAAGCTAAAAAAGATATTAGGTATCGTATAATATAAAGATCGCATAATTGCAGAAAAAAACTTAAGGAGAGGAAATGCACCCAGGAAATGCATTAAACTATGACTATACGGTTGCTAAATATTTTATGTTTGCTACCTTATTGTTTGGTGTTATTGGTATGGCTATTGGAACGCTTATTGCCTTTCAGATGGCTTATCCGGATTTAAATTATTTAGCCGGTGAGTATGGTACTTTTTCAAGACTTAGACCATTGCACACTTCAGGTGTAATTTTTGGTTTTATGCTCTCAGGAATTTGGGCTACTTGGTATTATATTGGTCAGCGTGTGCTAAAAGTTAGTATGGCAGAATCAAGCTTTTTAATGTTCATTGGTAAATTGCATTTTTGGCTTTACATGATCACTATGATTATAGCTGTTATTACTTTGTTTGCGGGTGTTAGCACTTCAAAGGAATACGCAGAGCTTGAATGGCCACTTGATATATTGGTAGTTTTAGTTTGGGTTTTATGGGGTGTAAGTATTTTTGGGCTTATTGGAATTCGCCGTGAAAAAACTTTATATGTTTCACTTTGGTATTATATAGCTACTTTCCTAGGTATAGCAATGCTTTATTTATTTAACAATATGGCTGTGCCTACTTATTTTGTGAGTGGAATGGGTGATTGGTGGCATAGTGTTTCTATGTATGCAGGGACAAACGATGCATTAGTTCAATGGTGGTATGGACACAATGCAGTTGCATTTGTATTCACTGTTGGTATCATCGCTCAAATTTATTATTTTCTACCAAAAGAAAGTGGACAACCAATTTTCTCATACAAATTATCTTTATTTGCATTTTGGGGCTTAATGTTTGTTTATTTATGGGCAGGTGGACACCACTTGATTTATTCTACAGTGCCTGATTGGATGCAAACTATGGGTTCAGTTTTTTCAATCGTTCTTATTTTACCTTCTTGGGGTTCAGCAATTAATATCTTACTTACTATGAAAGGTGAGTGGAGTCAATTAAGAGAAAGCCCATTAATCAAATTTATGATTTTAGCTTCAACTTTCTATATGTTCTCAACTTTGGAAGGTCCTATTCTTTCTATTAAATCAGTTAATGCATTAGCACACTTTACAGATTGGATTCCAGGACATGTTCATGATGGTACTTTAGGTTGGGTTGGCTTTATGACTATGGCTGCGCTTTATCACATGGTGCCTAGAATGTTTAAAAGAGAATTATATAGTAAATCGCTAATGGAAGCTCAATTTTGGATCCAAACTACAGGTATAGTATTGTATTTTAGTTCTATGTGGATAGCAGGTATTACTCAAGGTATGATGTGGAGAGCTACAGATGAGTATGGTAACTTACTTTATACTTTCATTGATACTGTTGAAGCTATTATTCCTTATTATTGGATTAGAGCTGTAGGTGGCTTGTTGTACTTAGTAGGATTTTTCATGTTTGTTTATAATATTTATAAATCAATTTCAGTGGGTAGAGTGCTTGATAAAGAGCCAAAAAGTGCTTCACCTATGGCAGCATAAGGAGGAAAAATATGTTTAGTTGGTTAGAAAAAAATCCATTCTTTTTTGCTGTGGCAGTATTTATAGTGATCGCATATGCAGGTATTGTGGAAGTTTTACCTGATTTTGCTCAAAATGCAAGACCAATTGAAGGTAAAAAGCCTTATACGGTTTTACAACTTGCAGGACGCCATGCTTATATTAAAGAAAGTTGCAATGCATGTCATTCACAACTTATTCGTCCTTTTAAATCAGAAACAGATCGTTATGGTATGTATTCAGTTAGTGGTGAATATGCTTATGATAGACCATTTTTATGGGGTTCAAAAAGAACTGGACCTGATTTATTACGTATAGGTAATTTTAGAACTACAGATTGGCATGAAAATCACATGTGGGATCCAGTTTCAGTTGTTCCTGGTTCTATTATGCCAGCTTACAAACATATGTTTAGCAATAATGCAAATATAGAAACAGCTTATGCAGAAGCACTAACTGTAAAAAAAGTTTTCAATGTTCCTTATGATGTTGAAAATGGTACAAAACTTGGTACTTGGGAAGAAGCTCAAGCAGAAGTTAAAGCAGAAGCCCAAGTTATAGTAGATCAAATGAAAAATCAAGATGTTAAAGATGCGTTTGCTAGAGGTGAAATTAGAGAAATTGTCGCTTTGATTGCGTATCTTAATAGTTTGAAATAGGAAAAATTATGGATTTAGAACTAATAAGAGAGTTGCAAGCTTATGGCTTTTTTGCCCTTGTAGTATTCTTAGTGGTAGTTTTGTATTCTTATTGGTTTCATTTGTATAGATCTGAAAAAACAGGTAGAAGAAACTATGAAAAATATGCTGATTTAGCATTACATGATGAAATTGGTGATCGTGTTTTAGAGCAAAATAAAAGGAGTGCTTAATGCAATGGTTGAACTTACAAGATAATGTTAATTTATTATCTTTTATTGGAGCAATTCTTATCATATTGATTACGCTTGTTGTGGTAGGAAAATTGTTTAAAAGTATGAAAGAAGAAAAAAGTCAGGGTGAGTTAAGTGAACATAGTTGGGATGGTATAGGTGAATATAAAAATCCTATACCACTTGGCTGGGCTGTGGTATTTTTCTTAGCTATAGTATGGTGTATATGGTATTTTCTTTGGGGGTATCCTTTAAATAGTTATTCTCAAATTGGTCAATATAATAAAGAAGTGCAAGTGCATAATGAGAAATTTGCACAAAAATTTGCAAATTTAAGCAATGAAGATAAGCAAGAAATGGGTAAAAATATCTTTTTAGTTCAATGCTCTTCTTGTCATGGTATTACAGGCGATGGTATCAATGGAAAAGCTCAAAATCTTAATGTTTGGGGTTCAGAAGAGGGGCTTATAGAAGTAATTACTAAAGGTTCTAAGGGCTTAAATTATCCTATGGGTGAGATGTTAAGTGCAGCAGATAATGGTATAGATGAAGCTGATATTCCTGCAATTGCCGCTTATGTTGCTTCTGAAATTTCAGCAATTAAAAAAACTGAAAATCCTCAACTTGTGGCAAAAGGAAAAGAATTATTTGTCACTTGTACAGTATGCCATGGTGAAGATGGAAAAGGAACTATTGATGGTCAATTAGTGGCTCCAGATTTAACAAAATATGGTAGTGCAGAATTTGTAGTAGATGTTTTAAATCGTGGTAAAGCAGGTAGTATAGGTGTAATGCCTCATTTTAACAATGGCTTGTTAAATGAGCTTCAAAAAGAAGCAGTTGGCGAATATGTGATTTCTCTTTCAAGGGGCGAATAATGGAAAATTCAAACAGATGTGTATTTTCACTTTCAGGCGTTAGCGGAATGTTAATAGCAACTATTTTATTATTATCGATTTTAGCAGGATTAACTATTTTGGGTCTAAAAACACAACAAGATGTTATGCAAAAACCTTATAAAATAGAAAATGCAGAACAAATTAAAATGTTTGACTCTAAAAGAGAAGAACATATCATTATAAAGGAATGATTATGGCAAAAGTTCTTGAGTATTTAATCATAGCCGGTTTAGTTGTAGCGGCTGGAATCACTGCTTGGTCGGTTTTAACTGCAAATCATCTTTTTATAGGATGAAAAATATATTTAAAGGCGGTTTTTTAGCCGCCATTTTTATTTGTTTTGCTAATTTTTTACATGCTGAAATATTGTTAAATGATAATATCTTAAACACTGCGATAGAACAAAATATCACTACAAGTTCTAGACAAATTTATGAATTAACTGGAGTAAATATCGCTTTAGCATTAAGTGATAAAAAAGATTTTGAAAGTTTAAAAAATTATGAAGCTAATTTAAGTAAACCATATATTTTACTTGTATTTTCTAAAGCTTCACATAAGGTAGATATACTTGCAAGCGATGATGCTTTGGCTTTTTTTGATAAAGAAGGTGTTTTGAGTCCTTATCCTGAAAAAGGAACAATTCTACCTATACTTGCAAATCCTAAACAAAAAGATATTTATAATGCAGCTATTTTAAATGGTTATGCAGATATAGCCGATCAAGTAGCAAATTATTTTAATATAAAACCTTTTTATGGAAATTCAAATCGTGATACTTTAAATATCATGAGAATTTTAATCTATGGATTTTTATGTGTTGCAATTTTAATGCTAGTTCAAAGAAAAATCAAAAGGAGAAAATAAAAATGGAAAATAAGAAAACATTTTGGCCTTATGGTATTTTGATTTCTTTGGGGCTTATTGTTATAGCTTGTATTGTTACGATTTTTATTGCAAGTAAGGCTCCTGTGTATGAAGATAATTTTTATTTTGATTCTTATCAAAATGTAGAGTTAAATTATAATGAAATTCAAAACAGACAAAAGACTTTTGATAAAAATTTTAAGCTAAGCATTAAAGACAAAGAAAGCTTTATGCATAAGAAAAATCAAGTTTATTATATCAATGAAGGGCAAAATGAGCTTAGGATTGCAATTGAAAATTTAAAAGATTATGATTTAAGTAAGCTTCAAATCCAAACTTTACTTTCGCGTCCACATACAAATATAAATGATGAGAATTTGCAAGTAAGATTAGAAGGAAGTGATTTGGTGTTTGATTTTAATATCAAAGAAAAAGGTGTTTGGCAAATACTTTTAAAAATCACTCAAGATGAAAATAGTGTAGGGTTTTTTAAATTCTTTTTGCAGACTAAATAATGAAACTTTTTGTATTTAGCTCATTAAGAGCTTTAAGAAAGTATTATGAGAAAAAACTACAGATTGATAGTTTAGTAGAACCGGCTATGAGTATAGCCGAATTTATACAAAAGTTAGTTTTTTCTCCACATTTTCAAGCAACACACTATGAGTGTTTACTTTTGATGAAAAAGGCTTGTGAACAAACTAAAAATTTAGAGCAAAGTTTAAAAATACCGAGTAATTTTTTTGCTTTCTTAAAAAACAATGCTTATTTATTTAGTTTCTTTAAAGAGCTTAGTTTAGAAAAAAAAGATATCAACTCATTAAAATTTCATGATGCTTATGCTCAGTATGATGAGCATTTGCAAATTTTAGAAGAGCTTTTTAAAAATTATCTTGTCTTATTAAAAGAGCAAAATTTATATGATGATATTTCTTTGCCACTAGATTATGAAATTAATAGCGATTTTTTAAAAAATTATGATGAGATTATTTTTGATTTTCAAGGTTTTTTAAATGCCTTTGAAGTAGAGCTTTTGTTAAAAGTTAAGGAAATACTTCCTCTTAAAGTGCAGTTTAATTGCACTAAATTTAATAAAGATTTTTTAAATACTCTTAGCTTTTTACAAGGACTTTATCTTAAGGAAAATCATGCTTATTTGTTTGATGTAAATCAAAAAACAATTTTAAAAGAAGAGTGCTTTTTTAAAGAAAGTAAGATTAGTTATAAAAGTTTTCACTTAAGATCTTTACAAGCTGCTTTTGTTTTTGAAAAAATTAATTCTTTTTTAAAATCCGGTATAAACGCAAAAGATATTGTAGTGATTACTCCTGATGAGAATTTTGTAGATATTTTAAGACTTTATGATAAAAACAATGTTTTAAACTATGCAAGTGGAGAGAGTATTAAAAACACACTTTTTTATCATAGATTAAAGTCTTTGTATGAAAGTGCTAAAGATGATGAGTTTGAGTATGAAGAAAATGAAGAATTTTATGAAAGGTGTAATTTAAACAAACATTTGTGCAATTTACACTTTTTTTCTTCTAACGTTGATTTTGCAGAGTTTAAAAAGCTTTTTGATGAAAATATTTCTTATGATTTTTTTGAGAATTTTATTTTTAATTTGCTAGAAGATAGCGACGAGGAATTAAAAAATTATATACATCAAGAGCTTATTTTTATCAAAGAGCTTGTAAAAACACACGAGTTAAACTTTGTGCAAATTTTAGAATTATTTTTCATGCAAATTGATGGTATAAAATTAAGCAGTGTTGGTGGTGGTGAAGTTACTGTAATGGGACTTTTAGAAAGTAGGGGACTTAGATATGACGGGGTGATTATAGTTGATTTTAATGATGAATTTATCCCAAAAAGAGTTTCAAGCGAGTTATTTTTAAACAATGAAATTCGCAAAAAAGCAGGACTTATCACTCATGCTCAAAGAGAAAATTTACAAAGACATTATTATTACACTTTAATAGCCAAGGCAAAATTAGTGGGAATTTCTTATGTGGAAAATGAAGAAAAAATCAAATCAAGATTTTTAAACGAGCTTGAATTTCCACTTTATGAAGACAAGACTTATAGTAATAATGCTTATGTGAAATATTTTCAAACTTATCCATGTACTTTTAATCTTGAGCCTATTGTAAATATTAAAGTAAAGCACGATTATTTTCAAAACGATCTTTCTTTTTCAAGATTTCATCTTCTTGTGCATTATGGTTTGGATTATTATTATAAATATGTTTTAAGATTAAAAGAGCCAAAGACTTTAGACGATACACTTAGAGCAAATGAGTTGGGGAGTTTTATCCATAAGGCTTTAGAACTTTATTATACACAAAAATCTAAAAATCATTTTGATTATGAAGTTTTTATGCAAGTGGTAAAAAGCATTAAACAATACCGAGTTGATGCGCTAAATTTAGCTTTAATACAAACTATATTTAAAGAATTCCAAACACTTGAAAATGAGCATTTTAAGCAAGGTTATGTGGTAGAAAAATGTGAATTTAATCCACCAAGAAAAGAATTTATTGCAGAAAATGGAGTGAAAATTCACGCCATAGGCTTTTTAGATAGAGTAGATAATAATGGCAATGAAAGATTGATTATAGATTATAAAAGTGGCAAAGCAGATGAAAAGTCTTATCAACTTGCTTTTTATAAGTTTTTATTAGAAAATCAAAATGCCTTATTAAATACAAAAGCTTGTTTTTATGATCTAAAAAATATCAAAATCATACATGAAAATGCTAAAAGTAAGAGCGTACAAGAACTGAAAGATTTACTTAATGAGCTTGCTAAAGAGCCTTTGGAAAAAGAATTTTTTAATCAAAAAAACGACAATACTTACAGCCCTTATACCATGCTTTATAAAAAGGAGTTTAAGCTTTGAGTTATCATTTTGAGCCTTTTTTAGCTTTGGAAGCTAGCGCAGGAAGTGGAAAAACTTTTGCATTAAGTGTGCGTTTTGTAGCTTTGGTTTTAATGGGAGCTAAGATTAATGAAATTTTAGCCCTTACTTTTACTAATAAAGCTACAAGTGAAATGAAAGAAAGAGTTTTTAAAACCTTTTTAGAATTTGATGTGCTTGAAAATGGAGAGAATAAAGCAGAATGTAATGAGCTTATGAAAATGCTAGGCAAAAGCAAAAATGAGCTTATAGCTTTAAGAGAAAAATACAAAGATGAGTTTTTAAGATCTAAGCTTAATATCTACACTTTTGACAGCTTTTTTTCGCAAATCATTCGTTCTTTTGCTTTAAATTTAGGTCTTATGAGTGATTTTGACATTATAGAAAGTCAAGATAGTTATAAAAATTTCATTTCTAAATTAGACGAAGAAGAATTAAGGGCTTTAGCTTATTACATTGTCCAAACAAAAAGTAAAAGTGATTTTTTGCAAAATCTTGAAAGCTTATATGAAAGATCTTGTGAGATAAATTCTATACAAAATGCACATTTTCCAAATAAAACTTTTTTAGAAAAAAGCTTAAGTGAGTTTATAACTTATGCAAGAAATTTAAGCACAGATAAAAACTATCAAAAAAATTTTGAATTTGAAAACATAGAAGATTTCTTTACTAAACCTATTATTTGTGATTTAGATAAAAAGTATTTTGTAAAAGTCATCGATAGTGAATTTTTACAAAAAAGAGCAGAGTTTTTACAAAGCGCAAAAGAGTATTTTACTCAAATGGAAAATTATCGCATTAGTATGCTTGCAAAGCTTTTGAAGCATTTTAAAGAAGCAAGAAATGAAAATAATGCCAAGCAAAATGCATTGACTTTTTCAGATATAGCTTTAAAAACTCATGAGTTAATTAGTGATGAAACTAACAAAGATTTGATTTATTTTAGACTTGATGGTTATATTTCGCATTTATTAATCGATGAATTTCAAGATACTAATGTTTTGCAGTATCAAATTTTAAAACCCATCATTGCTGAGCTTGTTTCAGGCGAGGGAGTGAAAAAAAACAGAAGCTTTTTTTATGTGGGGGATAAAAAGCAAAGCATATATGGTTTTAGAGGGGGTAAAAAAGAGCTTTTTGATAAGCTTTTAAAAGACTTTCCACAAATTAAATTAGAGCATTTAGATACTAATTATCGCAGTAAAAAGATCATTGTTGATTATGTAAATGAAGTCTTTAAAGATAAATTTTTTGATAGCTTTTTAAATCCTAGCTTTACTTTGCAAAAAAGCATTAAAGAAGGTGGATATGTGGAAGTTTTGCAAAATCATATCCCACCAAAAAGTTCTTTGCATGAAGCAAGTGGCAAAGAAGTTTTAAAGATCATCCAAAAGCTTTTAGAAAAAGGCGTAAAGCTCAGTGAAATTTGCATTTTGGTGTGGATTAACAAAGACGCTACTTTAATGAAAGAATTTCTTGAAGAAAATGACATTAAAGCTTATACGCAAAGCAATGTAGCTTTGATAGATTGTATTAGTGTAAGAGTGCTTTTTGAGTATGCAAAGGCTTGTGTGCTTAAAGATGAGTTTAGCTTGTACTTTGCAAGTAGTATTTTAGAAAAAGAGCTTGAGTTTATCACGCTTGATTTAAACCGCAGTGTAGGTGAGATTTTAAAATACTTAGTGCATGTTTTAAAACTTGATTTAAGCGATGTTAATCTCATTGCATATTTAGAGTATGCAAGTGCTTTTGATAATTTTTTTGATTTTTTATTTGCTCCATGTGAATTAAAGTCTTTACAAGCTCAAGATGATGGAGTAAGTATTATGACCGTGCATAAATCCAAAGGGCTTGAATTTGAAAATTTAATCGTACTTGATAGACTTAGTAAAAAAGCTCCAGATAATGAAACTTTAATGTTTGAGTATGATTTAGAGCAAGGTTGGGAAGTAAAATACCGACACAGTGTTAGAAAACATCTTGAAGATCAAAATTACAATACCTTTTTAGCTAAAAGAGAAAAACTTCAAGCAGAAGATGAGATAAATTGTCTATATGTAGCCCTTACTAGAGCTAAAAACTCTCTTTTTATCATAAAAAATGATGAGAGTTTTAAAACCTTTAAGAGCTATTTTCAAGACTATGAAGAAAAACAAATAGGCATTATAGAAGAACAGCTTGTCAAAACAAATGAGCCTTTAGAAAATTTAGAACAAATAGAAAACTTTGAAGAATTTCAAAAGGTAAATTTGCAAGAAGTTAAAGTAAAAAGTCATCTTTCAAGCACGCAAATACATTTTGGTTTGGCTTTGCATGAGTTTTTGCAATATTTTGATTTTAATACTAAAAGTAATTTTGAATTTTGCAAGCAAATGGTGTATAAAAAATATCGTTTTTACTTAGATGATGAAGGTTTTAATGAGCTTTTTAAAAGACTTACTATGCTTTTAAAAGATGAGAGCTTTAACGCGCTTTTAGTGGGTAAAAAGCTACTAAAAGAGCAAATCATCACTTATAAAGGCGAACAAAAACAACTTGATATGCTTGCATTTGATGATAATGAAGCTATCATTATAGACTATAAAACAGGCTTAAATTTAAACGAACATAAAAAGCAAGTTTTACTTTATAAAGAAGCCATAGAAAAAATCTTAGCCAAGACTTCCACTAAGGCTTTTTTGGTGTATATTTTAAAAAATAAAGTGGAGGTAATATATGTGTAGTATAGATAAAGAACAATTTGATGGTAATATTTCTCTTTTTTATGGTGAAATAAAAAATGGAAACAATCATCGATATTTATCTTGGGAGCATTGCTATGAATATTTTTATATCTATAGGAAAGATATTGATTATGATTATGCTTCTTTGATGTTATCTTTTTATTTAGCTAGTTGGGGTATGTATAGGGGTTCTTCTTTTTTATTGCGCCATGATTATAAAATATATAAAACAATGTTAGAAGAGTTGTTGACTATTGATTTATGGGATAAGCATGATTGGAGTCAAATAATTAAAGCAAATGAAATTATAGAAAGAAAATTATCACCCTATAAAAATAATAAAGAAGATAAAAATAATAAAAACAAAATTAGTAATACACTGATCACAAAAATTTTGTTAGGAATTTTTGGCTGCACCCCTGCTTATGATAGATTTTTTGTAAATGGGTTAAAAAAGTATAATATAAACAACAATAAGATATCGATACAATATTGTAAAGATAGTTATATGGGGATTATGGACTTGATAGATAGATGTAAAAGTAGTTTTGAATTTCCAAAAATAAAATTAAAATTCAATGAAAATATATACTATCCGGATATGAAAATTATGGATATGTATTTTTGGGTTTTAGGAAAAGAATAAGCTTTAAATATTCTTAAATTAAGTACTAATTAAGCTAAAATAATTATAATCTCATTTTTAAAAAAATTTTTGGCAAAGGTAAGATGATGACAAAGATAACAAAGCCAAACGAAGTAAAACGCGAATGGATCGTTTTAGACGCTGAAGGAAAGCGTTTTGGTCGTCTTTTAACAGAAGTAGCGACTATTTTAAGAGGTAAAAATAAACCTTGCTATACTCCAAATGTTGACTGTGGAGATTATGTAATCATTATCAATGCTTCTAAAGCAGTTTTCACAGGTGCAAATAAAGCAGAAGATAAACTATACCACAGACATTCAGGGTATTTTGGAAGCGTAAAAAGTGAAAAATTTGGTGATTTATTAGAAAAAAATCCAGTTAAATTATATAAATTAGCAGTTCGTGGTATGCTACCTAAAACAAACCTAGGTAGAGCTATGCTTAAAAAATTAAAAATTTATGCAGGTAGCGAACATCCTCATACTGCTCAAATTGCTAATAAAGGAAAATAATCATGGCAACAACATACGCAACAGGTAAAAGAAAAACCGCTGTAGCTAAAGTTTGGGTAAAAGCTGGTAGTGGTAAAATCATCGTTAATGGTATGGATTTAAATACTTGGCTTGGCGGACATGAAGCTATAAAATTAAAAGTAGTTCAGCCTTTATTAGTAACTAAACAAGAAACTTCTATGGACATTAAAGCAACAACTTTAGGCGGTGGTTACAGTGCTCAAGCTGAAGCTTTAAGACATGGTATTTCAAGAGCTTTAGCTGCTATGGATGCAGATTTTAGAGCATTATTAAAACCAAAAGGACTTCTTACTAGAGATAGTAGAACTGTTGAGCGTAAAAAATACGGTCGCAGAAAAGCAAGAAGAAGCCCACAATTCTCTAAACGCTAGTATTTTTTGGATCCATTTTGGATCCATTTTCTCTATTTTTTTAAAAAAAATCATATTTTTTTCATATATTTTTATTTTATTTAAAATCAAAGGATTTTTTGTTTAGAATAAATATTTATAATTCCAAGGTCCGATCAGGGAAACCTCCTTTTTGTAGTAAATTTAAGCCCCTTACCCAAAGGGGCTTATTTTATTTTAATCTTCTTTTTTATATAATCGCTCAATTTATTTTATAAGGATTGTTATGAAAAAAATTATAAGCTTAGTTAGTTTAGCTAGTGTTTTATTTGCTTTTGATGCTAGCAAAATAGAAATAACCCCAACCTTTAACTATACAACACCAGAAGGAAATTTAGATCTTAAAAATTATGGTGGAGTTGGCTTAAGATTTGGCTATCACTATGATGATTTATGGATAGATCAAGCTGAACTTGGTTTAGAGTATTATGATAATGCAAAATATAATAATCCAAATGATAATACACATACAGATACTAGTGTTTCGAGATTTTATGTGAATGCTATTAAAGGAATTGATTTAGCTAATCATGTGTATTTATATGGATTATTAGGAACAGGTTATGAGTATTTAAGTCATGGGGCTTATGAAAATAAAAGTGGTATGTTTGCTCAATATGGTGCAGGTTTTAAATTCGCGCTTGGAGAAGATTTAGCTTTAAGACTTGAAGCAAGAGATCAAATTAAATTCAACAATGGCGAACATAATTTAATTTCTAGTGTTGGTTTAAGTTTTTATTTTGGCAATAAAGCTCCAAAAACTCCTAATATTGAAACTAAGCAAATTGAAGAAAAGCCACAAGTAAAACAAATCGATAAAACATGTTCAGAACCAAGAAAAGGTGCTTTGCTTGATCATATAGGTTGTGAAAAAACAATAGCCCTTGAGGGACATTTTGGTTTTGATCAGACTAATATAAATCCAGAATTTGCTCAAAAAATTCAAGAAGTAGGTAAGATCTTAGAAGAAAATCCTCAATACTACACTATTTTAGAAGGCCATACAGATAGTACAGGTCCTAAGGCTTATAATCAAAAATTATCATTAGAGCGTGCTAATGCCGTAGCGAAGGAACTTGAAAAAACAGGTGTTGCTAAAGAAAAAATTGTAACTAAAGGCTATGGTTTTGAAAAGCCAAAAGCAAGCAATGATACCAAAGAAGGTCGTGCGCAAAATAGACGCGTTGAAGCAAAATTTTTTATTAAAGAATAAACTTTGCTAAAAAAGACAATTTTATTTGATTTAGATGGCACTTTGATAGATTCTACAAGTGCCATTTTAGATGGATTTGATGCTGCTTTTAAAGCTTTTAATGAGCCTTTAAGAGATCATGAAGCTATTAAGGCTTTGATAGGTTTTCCTTTGGATGTAGCTTTTGAAAAGCTTGGTGTGGCAAAAGAGAAAACAAGTGAATATATTAATGCTTATAGAAATGTATATCAAAAAATCTATATAGAACAAACTTCTTTACTTCCTTTGGCAAAAGAAAGTGTATATGAGGCTAGTTTATTTGCTGATTTAGCTGTTGTTACGACTAAAAGTTCTAAATTTTCTAAACCTTTACTTGATCATTTAGGTATAGGAGAGCATTTTAAAGTTATTATAGGTAGAGACGATGTGACTTGTCCAAAGCCAGATGCTGAGCCTATTTTATTAGCTTTGAAGAAACTTTCTAAAAACAAAGAAAATGCTTTTATGGTAGGTGATACTCATTTAGATATAAAAGCTGCTCAAAATGCCAATATTATTCCTGTGGCTGTAAGTAGTGGTTATGAAAGTAAAGAAAGTTTAGCTAAATTTGAAATTCCGCTTTTTAAAAATACCTATGAAGCCATAAAATATATAAGAAATATCCGATAATTTCCCATTTAAACTCTATACCTATAAATAATAAAAAATTTTTATTATTGTTTAAGACAATTAAAGATAAAGTAGTTATTGACTTTAAGTAATTATTTAATTATAAGGATAGATTAAATGAGTAAAATAATGAAAACGATGGATGGTAATGAAGCAGCAGCTTACGCTGCTTATGCATTTACAGAGGTTGCTGGAATTTATCCTATCACTCCAAGCTCTCCTATGGCTGATTATACTGACATATGGGCTTCTCAAGGCAAAAAAAATCTTTTTGGAGTGCCAGTTAAAGTTGTAGAAATGCAAAGTGAAGCAGGTGCAGCAGGGACAGTTCATGGATCTTTACAAGCGGGTTCTTTAACCACGACTTATACCGCTTCTCAAGGACTTTTGTTAAAAATACCAAATATGTATAAAATTGCAGGTCAACTTTTACCTGGAGTAATTCATGTGGCTGCTAGAGCTTTAGCATCTCAAGCGCTATCTATTTTTGGAGATCATCAAGATATTTATGCTGCAAGACAAACAGGTTTTGCTATGCTTTGTTCGCATTCTGTGCAAGAAAGTATGGATTTAGCAGGTGTTGCACACCTAGCAGCTATCAAAGGTAGAGTGCCTTTTATGCATTTTTTTGATGGTTTTAGAACCTCTCATGAAATCCAAAAAATTGAAGTAATGGATTATGCACATTTTGATCGCTTATTGGATCGTGAGGCTTTATTGGAATTTAGAAATTCCTGTCTAAATCCAGAAAATCCAAAAACAAGAGGTACGGCTCAAAATGATGATATTTATTTTCAAACAAGAGAGTTGGCAAATAAATATTATGAAGCTGTTCCTGATATTGTTAATGAATATATGCAAGAAATTTCAAAAATTACAGGAAGAGAATACAGACCTTTTGTGTATTATGGGGATAAAAATGCAACGCGTGTTGTTGTAGCAATGGGTTCAGTGACTGAAGCTTTAAAAGAAGTTGTAGATTATTTGAGTAGCAAAGGTGAAAAAGTAGGGGTTTTAAAAGTTCATTTATATAGACCATTTAGTTTAAAATATTTATTTGATGTAATGCCTCAAAGTGTTGAAAAAATTGCTGTTTTAGATAGAACTAAAGAGCCAGGAAGTTTAGGCGAGCCACTTTATTTGGATTTAAAAAGTGCATATTATGGAAAAGAAAAAGCACCTTTAATCGTTGGTGGTAGATATGGACTTTCTTCAAAAGATGTGGATCCTGCTCAGTTAATAGCAGTTTTTGAAAATCTAAATCAAGCAAATCCAAAAGATGGTTTCACCATAGGAATTAATGATGATGTAACCTTTACCTCATTGCCTGTGGGAGAGAAAATTTCTTTGGGTGATGAAAGTACTATAGAGTGTTTATTTTATGGACTTGGTGCCGATGGCACTGTAGGTGCAAATAAAAACTCTATTAAAATTATAGGAGATAAAACAGATTTTTACGCGCAAGCTTATTTTGCTTATGATTCTAAAAAATCAGGTGGTTACACAAGAAGCCATTTAAGATTTTCTAAAAAACCTATTACTTCAACTTATTTAGTTTCTACGCCACATTTCGTAGCATGCTCAGTGGCTGCATATTTAGAAATTTATGATGTTTTAGCAGGTATTAGAAAAGGAGGAACTTTCCTTTTAAATAGTATTTGGAGTGCGCAAGAAACTATTGAAAAAATTCCAAATGCGGTAAAAAGAGTTTTAGCGCAAAAGGAAATTAATTTTTATATCATTAATGCTACAAAACTTGCTAGAGAGATAGGACTAGGTAGTAGAACAAACACGATTATGCAATCAGCATTTTTCAAACTTGCTAATATCATTCCTTTTGAAGATGCGCAAAAATATATGAAAGAATTAGCTTATAAATCATATAGTAAAAAAGGTGATGCTATAGTTGAAATGAATTATAAAGCTATTGATGTAGGTGCAGATGGACTTGTAAAAGTTGATATTGATCCTTCTTGGGTAAATTTAGCTAATGAAGCAAAAGAAGAAACTATAGCTTATAAAGGTACTGAGTTTGTTGAAAAAATCGCAAAACCTATGAATGCAGCTAAGGGCGATGATTTACCAGTTTCGGCATTTTTGGGCTATGAAGATGGTAGTTTTGAGCATGGTACTACTGAGTATGAAAAAAGAGGCGTTGGTGTTATGGTGCCAAGATGGATAGAAACTAATTGTATTCAGTGTAATCAATGTGCTTCAGTATGCCCTCATGCAGTTATCAGACCTTTCTTGATTGATGAAGAAGAATTAAACAATGCTCCAGCAGGTGTAAAAGAGCACAGCTTAAATGCAAAAGGCGTGAAAGAACAAAAATTAAATTTCAAAATTCAAGTTTCGCCGCTTGATTGTACAGGTTGTGAGCTTTGTGTGCATGAGTGTCCTACCAAAGAAAAATCTTTAGTGATGGTACCACTAGGTGAAGAGCTTGATCATGGTGAGCAAGAAAATGCAGATTATTTATTCAAAAAAGTAAGTTATAAAGATAATATTTTAAATAGAGAAAATACCAAAGGCATCCAATTTGCTCAACCTTTATTTGAATTTCATGGAGCATGTCCAGGGTGTGGAGAAACTCCTTATATTACTTTAATTACTAGATTATTTGGTGAAAGAATGATTGTTGCTAATGCAACGGGTTGTAGTTCTATTTATGGTGGCTCAGCTCCTTCAACTCCATATAGAAAAAGCAATAAAAATGGTCATGGACCTGCTTGGGGCAATTCTTTATTTGAAGATAATGCTGAATTTGGTCTTGGTATGAAAATAGCAACTGAAACTACAAGACATAAAATAGAACACATAATGAATGAAAGTATGCAAGAAGTACCTAACGCACTTTCTGCATTATATAAAGAGTGGATTGCAAATAAAGAAGATTCTAAAGTTTCTTTGGAATTAAGAGATAAATTAGTTCCATTGTTAGAAGAAAATAAGCAAATCAAAGCAGTTAATGATATTTTAGAACTTAAAAGCTATTTAAGTAAAAAATCACATTGGATTTTTGGTGGTGATGGCTGGGCTTATGATATAGGTTATGGTGGACTTGATCATGTTTTGGCAAGCGGTGAGAATGTAAATATTTTAGTGCTTGATACTGAAGTGTATTCTAACACAGGCGGCCAGAGCTCAAAATCTTCAAGAACAGGTTCGGTAGCACAGTTTGCTGCAGCAGGTAAGCCAGTGCAGAAAAAAGATCTTGGTCAAATTGCTATGACTTATGGTTATATTTTTGTGGCTCAAGTAAATTCTAATGCAAATTATGCACAATTGTTAAAAGCTGTAATGGCGGCAGAAGCTTATGATGGACCTTCTTTGATTATTGCTTATTCTCCTTGTATAGCTCATGGTATTAAAGGTGGACTTGGAAATTCAGGAAATCAAGCAGAGTTAGCTACAAAATGTGGATATTGGCCAACTTATATTTATGATCCGCGTTTAGAAGCTGAAGGTAAAAATCCTTTAACAATTTCTTCAAAAGAACCTGAT
The DNA here is from genome assembly GCF_024723655.1 of Campylobacter sp. RM5063. Classification (NCBI taxonomy): domain Bacteria; kingdom Pseudomonadati; phylum Campylobacterota; class Epsilonproteobacteria; order Campylobacterales; family Campylobacteraceae; genus Campylobacter; species Campylobacter sp. RM5063. The sequence continues at coordinate 77,245 of NZ_JANQDA010000005.1, forward strand.
TGGGATTTATATGAAAGCTTTTTAATGAATGAAGTTCGTTATAATTCTTTGAAAAAATCAAATCCTGAGCAAGCAAAAGAATTATTTGAAAAAAATAAAGCAGAGGCACAACGTCGTTACAGACAGCTTAAGCGTTTAGCAAGTGCTGATTTTAGCAATGAAAATTAATTTTGTTTCGAATTTTTATTCTTGTTTTATGGATAATTAATGCTTTTGGTGTTAATTATCCATTTTTAAATCAAAATTGTTATGTTGATAATTTAATTTCAATTCAAGATCCTTTTTTTAAAAAGACTACAAATATAAAATCTAATTTTTCTTTGCAAGCTATTGTTTCAAATAAGATTAAGATTAATGATAAGTGGTATGCTTTAAATGATTATATTGATGGTTTTAAAATAGTTGAAATTAGAAATTCTCAAGTTGTATTAAAAAAGGAAGAAAAAATAATGGTTTTAAATTTGTATGAAAAAAATAGTATTTTTATGTATTAATTTTTTGTTTTTTACAAATGTATTTGCCATGCAGTGTAATCAGCATTTTTTTAATATAAGAGTAGAAAATAAAACTTCTTTGCTTGAAATTTTAAATGAACTCGGAAGAGAGTGTGATTTTAGTATTATTATCAAAGATATTTTTGCTCAAGAAAAATTAATGCATGCTCAAAATTATTTACATATAAAGAAAATGTCTTTAAGAGAGATTTTTAAGCTTTTATTGGTGGAAAACAATCTTGCTTATGAATACGATAAAAATGCTTTAAAAATTTATGGAAAACAAGTTAAAACTTTTAAAGTGCATTATATAAGTTCTATTAGAGAAGGACAAAGTATTACTAAAGCCTCAGTGGATTCTAGACCAAAACAAGGAGATTATGATAATTATAAAGAAGTAGATAATTTAGTTATTAGTACTGATAAATTTGATTTTTGGGAGAAAATTTCAGAAGAAATTCAAGCTTTGTTGGATGAAAATACAACTAAACCTATTGTCAATACTAATGCAGGAATTATTACTTTAAATGCAACTCCATATGAACTTGCAAGAGTTGGAAAATATTTAGATGACTTAAATAAAAGACTTAAAAAACAAGTTTTAATTGATGTAAGTATTGTTGCTGTGCATTTAAACAAAAATCATTCAAGTGGAATTAATTGGCAAGAACTTGCTTTTAAACTTAATGGTGATGATAATGATTTTATAATTAATAAAGATGGTGTTAGAAATATTAACTTAAAAGCAAATATTGAAACCAAAGCTATTTTAAATTTATTACAAGAAAATGGTAAAACAACTATACTTTCTAACCCAAAACTTATGGCTTTAAACAATCAGCAAGCTATTATTTCTATAGGCGATACAATAAATTATCAAGTAAAAGAAAGTTCTAAAGGAACAGAAAATGGTACAATAGTTAGTGAAATATATAATAATTATTCTATTTTTGTAGGAATTTTACTTAATATATTGCCTGAGATTTCAGATGATCATAAAATTATGCTTAGGATTAATCCAAGCTTGAGTGATTTTAAATATAGTTTTGATAATCATAGACAAAGCAAACCAAGAAATATAGCGCCAGATACTATACAAAAAAAGCTTTCTACTGTAGTTGAAGTTGATGATGGGCAAACTTTAATTTTAGGCGGATTGATTAGTAAAAATACCATTAATAATCATAATGAAATAAGCATTTTATCTAAAATTCCACTTTTTGGAGCTTTATTTCAAGGAAAACAAAATTATGAAGATATTAGCGAAATAGTTTTTATTATCAAACCAAGTTTAGTAAAAACTAATAATAAAATTTTAAGTTTAAAAGACCTAGGTTTTCAGTATGAAGATGATATGTTTTAAAATCTTAATATGTTTTTCTTTTTTAAATGCTATAGAAATTCAAAACAATAGTTTTGATCAAAACATATTTTATGAAAAATTCATTAATCAACCAAACTATGAAAATGCTTTAAATTTAGCAAAATATTTTTATCAAAATAAAGAATACAAACAAGCAGTTTTTTGGGCTATGGAAGCCAATGATTTTGATTTATTGCAAAAAGAAGCTTGGCTTGTTTTTATTAATGCTAAAATAAAACTCGGAAGATATGAAGATGCTTTAATAGCTAAAAAAGAATACGAAAAGCTTTTGGAGATTTATTTTGAGTGATACACATCAAAAATTAAAAAACTTAAGTGAGTATTCTTTAAAAGAAATTGCTTCTCAATATAAAATGGAATTTTTAAATTTAAATCAAACTTTTGATTTTGAAAAATATCTTCACATCTTGCCTTTTTCTTTAATAGAACAACATGATATTTTTTGTTTTTATGAAGATGATGAAAAAATCCATATAGCTTCCTTTAAACCATTGGAAGAGAATGTTTTGGAAAAAATACAAAATTTATATCGTTTTAAAACTATCAAGATTTTTCTTTGTGTTTTTACACAATTTGAATTTTTGCTAGAAAGGGTTAAATTTTTAATTAAATTTCAAAATCATCTTAATAGATTAGAGCTTAGTTTGAAAAGTGATGAAAATAAAGATGAATTTTTATTAGAGCAGTTTTTGAATTTAATTTTAACTTATGCTTGTTTTTTAAGAGCAAGTGATATCCATTTAGAGCCTTTAGAAAATGAAGTATATATAAGATTTAGAATAGATGGAGAGTTAAAATATATACATAGTTTTGATGCAAAATCATACCAAGCCTTATTGATGCATGTAAAAATTATTGCTTTGCTTAATGTAGCTGAACAAAGACAAGCTCAAGATGGGAGTTTTTCTAAAATCATTTTAGAGCAAAAATATGATTTTAGAGTTTCAATTATGCCTTTATTATTTGGACAAAGCATAGTGTTTAGAATTTTAAAACAAGATGGATATGTTTTAAAACTTGATAAACTTTTTATCAAAGAAGAAAATTTAATTCAGCTGAAAATACACACGAATGCACCTTATGGTCTGATTTTGTTTTGTGGGCCAACAGGGAGTGGTAAAAGTACTTTTATGCATGCTATTTTAAATGAAATTGAACAAAGTAAAAAAATCATCACTCTAGAAGATCCTATAGAATATAAACTTAAATATGCTCAACAAATTCTTTTAAATTCTAAAGCCGGATTTGATTTTCACAAAGCTTTAAGAGCAGTTTTAAGACACGATCCTGATGTGATTATGATAGGTGAAATTAGAGATGAGGATAGTTTGGATATAGTTTTAAAAGCTTCTTTAAGCGGACATTTAGTTTTAAGTACCCTACACACTAATGGCGCTATAGAAGCTATTTTTAGAATGAAGCATATGGGTGCAAGAGAATACTTAATAGCTCATTCTCTTAATTTAATTATAGCTCAACGATTAGTAAGAAAACTATGTGAATGTAAAGAACCTAACAAGGAAAAATTTTACTTTCAAAATCAAGTTTTTGAAGGAAAATTTTACAAAGCAAAAGGTTGTGTTGAGTGTATGTATAGTGGATATAAAGGGCGTTTGATGGTAGCTGAATTTTTATTTTTAGATCATAATTTAAAAAATATGATAGAAAATAATGAAAATTATGAAAATATTTCAGCATACGCTTTAAAAAAAGGTTTTTTGACTTTAGGTATGGATGCTTTAGAAAAGGCGAAACTTGGCTTAACAAGTATAGATGAGTTAAGAAAGATTAGTTTTTGAAAAAATTTGTTATTTTTTATGTATTAAATAAAGAGCAAAAACAATATATAATAAGGGCTAGAAATTTATATGAAGCTAGAAATTTTGCGTTAAAGTCATTTGTAAATATTATTAGTGTTGAAGAATATTTCAAACCGATAAAACATAAAATCAAAGAAGAAGAGCTTATTTTCATTCTTAAGGATTTAAATATGATCTTAAAGGCAGGATTAAGCTTACAGGAAGCAATTTTAGAATTTTTAAAATCAAGCTATGAAAAACAAAATATTAAAATTTTTAATACAATTTATAATAAACTCAATAATGGAAGTTCTTATAATGAAGCCTTTAAAGATATTTTAAATTCTAGAGAATGTGCTATTTTAAAAATTTGTGATGGCAGAGAAGATTTACATAAGGCTCTTGATATTATTATTAGTTTAAAAGAAAAAAATCTTCATAGTTTTAAGCAGTTAAAAAAGGCTATAGCTTATCCACTTTTCGTTTTTATGTGTATTATTTTTGCTTTTTTTATTCTTATAACTTTAGTTTTGCCTGAATTTAAAACTTTATTTTTACAACTTGAATTGGATTTGCCAAAAATCACTCAAATTCTTTTTATTATAGCTGATTTTTTTAGTCATTTTTATATGATTATTTTATTAAATATAGGATTTTTTATAATACTTACTTATTCTTTTAGGAAGTCTTTGTTTTTTCATAGAATTCTTTTTTATTCTCCCATTTTTGGAAAAATAATATTTTATCAAGATAAATTTTGTTTTTTCTTAATTTTTTCATATTTATTAAAAGCAGGGGTGGATATAAAAAGAGCTTTTGAACTTGCTTGTGAAGGTATAGAAAATCAATTCTTTAAAAACAAAATGTTTATTATAAAGACTTCATTTGAATCAGGACTTGATTTAGCTCAAGCTTTTTCTAACACAAAGCTTTTTGAGCCTTTTGTGATAAGAATGTTAAATTTAGCTTTAAAAAGTTCTAAATTAGATGAAAGTACTTATGAGCTTGCTTTGTTTTATGAGTATAAAAAAGAAAATTATACTCAAAAGCTTTTGAGTGTTTTGGAGCCTTTGATGACAATTTTTATGGCGAGTTTGATTTTAGTTTTAGCCTTGGGTGTATTTTTACCTATGTGGCAAATTAGTCAAGAAATTTAAGCAAGATAATCATAAGCAACCTTAGCTATAGTTAAAGCAACCATAATCAAAAAGAGTTTTTTGATAAAAGTTCCTTGTGTTTTTAAGACTAGTTTTGATCCTATAAAAGCACCTAAAATTTGGCCTATACCCATTAAAATACCAACTTTCCAAAGCACCTCATAAGAGTATAAAAATACCCCTAAAGCTACTACATTGCTAGTAAAATTTAAGATTTTAGTATTAATGCTTGCATTTTTCATGCTAAAACCAAGAAATATCACGCAAGCAAAAATCCAAAAAGATCCAGTACCAGGTCCTAAAAAACCATCATAAAAACCAAGTAGCAAGCCAAAGATAATTTGAAAGCTTGTAGTGCGCATTTTAGCTTTATTATGTACATGGCCTAAATCAGGCTTGAAAATAGTGTAAAAAAAGATTAAAACAAGGCAAATTAATACAATGATTTTAACAGCATTTTGATCTATTAGTAAGACTGCATAAGTTCCAATGGCAGCTCCAATAGCAGTAAATAAAATTCCCAAAGCTATCTTTTCTATATGCATAGATTTTCTATAAGCTAAAACCGCAGTGAGTGATCCAAAGGTACTTTGAAGTTTATTAGTAGCTAGGGCTAAATGAGGAGGAATACCACAAGCAAATAAAGCAGGTATGGTAATAAGCCCACCACCACCTACAATCGCATCAACACAACCTGCAAAAGCAGCAACAAAGAATAAAATCACATAATAAGTTAATTCAAGCTCCATAAGCTTTCCTTGTTTTGTCCGATTCTATATAGAGCAAAATCATATTTTATAGGATCAGCAGGATCGAATTTTTTAAGACTTTGCGTAAGTTCTAAAACACTTTTAAAATCATAAATCTTACGCTTTAAAAGCTTAAGTTTTAATGAAACTTTATGAGTATGAGTATCTAAGGGTATGAGTAAGTCTTTTTTATCGATATTTTTAAACAAACCTAAATCTAATTCATCTTTTCTTACCATCCACCTAAGATACATATTATATCTTTTTAAAGGACCTTTTGGAATGTTAAATTCTTTTGAAAAGAAAAATTCATAACCATAACTTTTATAAGGATTAAGCTTGTAAATTGTTTCTATAAAAATTTTTATCGCTTGTGTGATATTTTGTTCTTTTTGATAAGTTTTGGTAAAAATATTTTCTATACTATCTTCATTTTTTAAGCGCTTGAGTGTGATAAAAATTTGAGCTATATCTTGAGAGTTTTGAAAGCGGTATTTTAGATTTTTACATTCTTTTTTAATAATCTCATCATTTCTTTCAAGTAAGGAAAAATCAAGTTTATTTAAAAAATTTACAATATTTTTAGCATTTCCATAGGCAAATAAAGCACAAAGCAAGGCTATATTTTCATCTTTATAAACACTTGCAATTTGTAAAGGATCAGGATGAGAGAAAAGCTCTTTTTGAGTGTTTTTGCTTAAAATTGCTTCATCTAAAAGAGCTTTAATTTGCATTAAGATTTTAAACCAAGTAAGGTTTCAAGCATTTGATCAACGGTAGTTACGATTTTAGCTGCAGCGCCATAACTTGCTTGATATTGTATGAGTGCTGCTAATTCTTCATTGGTATTTACACCACTTTTTGATTGGTATTCTGCATAAGCTGTATTAAATACCGTCATATTAGTCGCATGTGCAAAGCCATTGCTTTCAGCATCTGAAGCAATTTGGCCTGTAAATTTTCTATAATATCCATCTAAAGTCATAGTGTCTACTGTACCATCTTTATTATAAAAATTTACTTTTTGATTTTGAAGTTGCAACATAGCATTAGCTACATCGTTATTTCCATCAACTCCGTTTGAACTAGCTTTTAAGCTATTTGGATCATTTCTAATGCTTGAATTTACATTAATGCTACTTGCATCTTGACCATTAAAAAATGAAGATACATTTAAAGCGCCTGGGAAATTTGTGCCATTGTCTTTAAAAGCTATTTTATAACCTTTTTTTAAGCCATTGATTTGGAAATTTCCACTATCACTTTTTCCATCATAATGATAAAAGGCTTGAAAATAATCATTTAAATCATTACCGCTAACACCATCTTTATTATCATCAACATCTGCATTGATTTGTTTAATAACATCTTCTATAGTGGTATTAACATCTATTTTTATAGTTCTAGTAGCAACCGGCTCACCTTTTTCATCATAAACTGTGATGTCAAAGCTTCCTGCTTGGATGTTTTTATCATAACTCATTAAAGAAGTATCAGATTTTAAACCTTTTAAATCATCCGAATTGACTCTATCTGTAGCTGCTTGAGCATAAACATTATTAGTTTGGGTTATGAGTGTTTTTGTAAAGGTATTGAGCATATCTTTATACTCTTGCAATTTTCCATCGCTGTAAGTATCGTGATTGCCATCATAGTTTCTACCTCTAAGATCAAGTTGAGCTCCAAGCTGTCCGCCTGAAATTTTACTAGTTAAATCATAGCGGTTTTCATCATTTACTTCATAATAAATTTGATAAAAACCATTAGGGTTGTTATTATCTAATTTTAAAGGGTGAAAGCTAGAGCCATTTACTATACTAAAACCTTGAATGCTTAAATCATAATATCTTCCAGAATCAGTCATGGTAGATTCTAAAGTACTATCTTGAGAGCTTGTTCCTTTCCAAGCAACAGCATTAACTAACTTTGAAAGTCTAAGTTCAAGTTCATCTCTTTTGTCTCTTAGTTGATTTGCATTATCGGTAGGTAAAACTTCTTCATTTTCAAGTTGTTTATTAATATTTGCAATTTCTTGACCAATGTTATTAATCTCATCTACGGTTTGTTGAATTTGCTCATTAACGGTTTGTTGCATTTTGCTAAGATCTTGTAATGTTTTTTGTATGTTTTGAGCTAATGTGTTTGCACTATTAACAAGATCTATTTTACTTGCTCCATCGCTTGGGTTGGAAGCAAAGTTATTCCACGCATCATAGTAATTTTTATAATCTTGTAAAATACCAGTTCCTTGCATATCAGGAAATCTTTGACTTGCTTCTTGTAAAATTTGTCCTAAATAATTTGTATAGTTTTGTTGAGTAGTGGCGTTTTTTAGCTCATAATAAGAATGCTCATCATGCAATCTTTTAATAGTATCAATTTGCGTACCTGTTCCTAAGTGTAAGCCACCTCTATCAAGAGACATACCTGAACTTTGCACCGCTCTTTGTCTAGTATAAAATACTGCATTTGCATTAGAGATATTGTTACCTGTGGTATTGATTTGAAGTTCAGCAGCTCTTATACCACTAACCCCTGTATATAAACTATCAAAAATTCCCATGACTTAGCCTTTAAACATTGATCTTAAATAATGAATCTGGAATTGTCTTATTATCCCCATAAGCATTATTTGTTCCATTTTGTTCAAACATTGTATTTAAAAGATTGTCGTAAAAATTTTTAATAATAAGAGCCAATTTAGCATATTCTTTATTTTTTTGATGTAAGGTGTTTAAATTTTGCTTTAAAAGAGCAAGTTTTTCTTTATCTTCATCATCTAAAAGTTCGTCTAAACCCTTATTGTTTCCTTGATTGCTAAGTTCTACTAAAGCCTTATCAAGATTTTTTTTAGCAATTTGAAAATCATTTACAAGTTTAGTTTTTTCTTCTACGCTTTTGCTAACATGTTGGTGATTAGCAGCTTGAATTTGAGCTATATCTTCTAAAGTAAGATTGATGAGTTTTTCTAAAATAGAATTTGTTTTGTCTAAGTGTTGTTTAACCATTTTTTATCCTTTCTTAGGCACTAACCCAAAAAAGGATAAAAATTATAATAAAGAATCTACTATTGCTTTTGAAGTGGCTTGCAAGTCTATTTTATACTCGCCATTCTTTATTTGTGAAGCAATAAAAGATGCCTTATTTTCTTCTACCTTTTGAGTTTCTTTTGCCTTGTTATTTTCTTTGTTTTCTGTTTTATTTATATCGCTAGTAGCAACTTGAGCCACATAGCTTTGATGTATAGGGTTTATCATTTTAAGCCTCCAGTTCTATTGAAAAACTCTAAGAACCATATCGACACTTAAAAAAATAACTTAACGCCTTTCTTTTAAATAATCAAATAATAATTTTGAAAAACCTAAACCACCACTTAATGCTTTACTCATAGTATCATTATACATAGATGAATAAATTTCATCACTTGCATCTTTTCCAAATAAAGAACTTTCTTGTTTTAAAGAAATATCCAAAACACTTTTGATTAAGAAAGCTTCAAAAGCATCGGTTTGTTCTTTTAAAGCTTTATCTTCATCATTTAATGCTTGTATATGAGTTAAATCATTTTTAAAAGCACTATCTGCATAGTTTTTAGCAGCCTTATAGCTATTATTATGCTTGGTAATGTTTTCATAAAGCTCACTGCTGTAATTTTTGCTCGCTAAATAATTATCAACTCTCATCATATCACCTCTAATTCAGCGCTGATTGCACCAGCTCTTTTTAGATTTTGCATAATAGCTATGATATCATTTGGTGCTGCTCCAAGTTTATTTAACATTCTAGCTATGTTTGCTACTGTTGTTTTATTGTTTGTGATTTTTAAAGTATTAGATACAGGGTCTAAAATACCACCATCTTTCATATCGATTTCATTTTGTCCTAAAGCTACGGTATTGTTTGGATCGATTTTTATAGTAATATCTTTATGAGTAATTAATATAGGTTCAACTTCTATATTTACTCCCGCAACGATAGTTCCTGTTCTTTCATCAATGATTACTTTGCTTTCTGGGGTATAAGCTATATCTTGTTCTAATACTCTTGCCATAAATTCAACATGAGAAAATTCTTCAGGTTTTGTTAATTTTATAGTTCTAGAATCTAAAGCTTTTGCTATATCTGCGTCAAAAATAGTATTTAAAACTCTTTCTATATTATTAGCTGTTTTAAAATCTGCTTCTTTTAAGCTTAAAATCAAATCTTCGCTTTGACTAAAGTTTTGTGGAATTTCTCTTTCTACTACAGCGCCATTAATAACATTTGCTGAGGTTGAGTGTGTTCCTGCTGCACCCGGTCTTGGGCTAAGTCCACCTATAGCTAATGAACCTTGAGCTACTGCATAAATCTCTCCATCAACTCCTTTTAGAGCTGTCATAAGTAAGGTTCCACCTTGTAAAGATTTTGCATCACCTAAAGAAGCTACACTTACATCAAGTTTATCTCCGCTTCTTGCAAAAGCAGGAAGTTTTGCTGTTACCATTACTGCTGCTGTATTTTTTGATTTTATATCGCCTGGGCTAACTTTTACATTCATACCTTGAAGCATATTTGAAATAGATTGTAGAGTAAATTCGCTACTTGTACCATCTCCACTTCCATTTAAACCAACAACCAAACCATATCCTATAAGTTGGTTATCTCTAACACCCACTACATTGGTAAGTTCTTTAATAGTAGCTGCAAAAACGCTTAGATTTAATACCAAGCAAAATAATAATATTCTCATCGATTCTTCCTTTAATCTATGCTATTTTCATAAAATTAAAGCAAAAAAAGTTCCAAATTTATATAAAGGAGTAAAAACTTAGAGTAGTTGAGCCAAATTTTTTTTCTTTAGTTTTCTCATAATCTTGTATTTTAGTTGGAGTTTTAAAAGTGCTGTGGTGTTCAATGATAATGATTTTTACATTTGAATTTTGTATATTTTCTATCAATTTTAAAGTTTTTTCATAAATATCAAAAAAACCTTCTCTAATATCAAATGGAGGATCAAGATATAAAATAATATCTTCTTTGGAATTTTGAATAATTTGAGGAGTTTTTTTAAAAGTATCATCATTAAAACAAAGAGTATTTTGATCAACACCAGAAGCGTTTTTTAAAGCTATTTCATAAGCCTTTTTATCTTTTTCTATGGCATAACTTTTTAAACAACCATTGCTTCTTGCTTCTAATGCCATTAAAGCACTTCCTCCAAAGGCCTCTATAAAAACCTTATCTTGCAAAGAAAAACGCAAAACATTAAAAACACATGATTTTACTATGCTTTTAGTGCTTCTTGTGGTATCTAGGCTAGGAAGTAAAATTTTTTTACCCTTATAAATTCCACTTTCTATGGTGGTGTAAATTTTTTGAGCTTGTTTTTTTGAGCTTGTTTTTTTATCCTCTTTGTAATTTTTTAAAAAATCTCTTACGCTTTGATATTCTTGTGTTTTATGCATTATTACTTTCTTCTTTGATAAGATTTTTTAACTCTGTTTTATAAAGATCAAATATTGCATCGATTTTTTCATGACTTTCTTGGCGTAGTTGTTCTAAAATGGCTTCACATTTTTGATTCATAATTTTTTTCTCACGCATTGCTATTTTATAGGCAATATTTTGCAAGCTTGCATTGAAATCATTTAAAGCACATAGCAACTCTTCTATGTTAAAAGGGTGAGTTAAGAAATTTGATTTTTTGTTGATGATAAATTGTGGCTTTTGTGTGTTGATTTTTTCATCACAGACTAAAAAATCACAATCTTTTTTTAAAACTAAAAAATCTTTTAAAGCAATTTCTAAAGTTTTTTCTAAAATTAAATCCTTGCATTCAAGAGCGATTTTCATTGACTAAACTCACTTTTAATTTGTGTTTTTTTAAAGTGTATGGTACTATACCTAGAGCTAAATTTGCAAGCTCTGCGAAACTTAAAATATAAAAATCTTCAAAATTTCTATTTGAAATTGCTTGTAATTCTTTAGAACACTTATCAAACATATAAAAAGAATAAAAATCTTCTACAACTAAAAAATCACAACCACTATCATAAGCATCTAAAATGATTGCTGCTGCACTTTTATAAGCTAATTGCGCATTTAAACTTAAGAACCCATAGCCACAACTCTTATATTTTCTTTCAAAATCAATTATATTTGCTTTAAGAATCTTAGCAAGTTCTAAAGAGCAATTAGCATGGGAAAATCCTTGATATACACCTATGTTAAATTTATCAAAAAAATATTTAATGTGTTCTGTTTTTAAGTATTTTAAAAAAAACTCTGGAGCGTATTTAATCTTATCGATTTTACTCATAATTTCATAAGAGCTATATTCGCAAGCTAAGATATTATTCTCATCCATCATTCTAGAATATTCATCTAAAATATCTTTAGGATCATAGTCAATAATAAAATAATTTTTACCCAAAGGTTTTTCACATAATGTGCTTTCAACACCGACTGTATCTAAGACATTTTTGATAATATCAAAATAACAAAATAAATCATTATTGCTATTGGTGTAAATTTTATACATTTTAATTCCTTAAAAAATACTTCTTGCAAGACCTGATTTTACAAGCATAACTTTTAATTCTTTGATGTAAGATTCATAGTCAAGCTCATTAGATGAAATAAAATTTTTGAATTTAGTATGATAATAAATTCCTTTTTCTTCATCTGCTATCAATTTTAAAAATTGTGGAGTTTTTTCTGGATATTTAAGTAGCATTTTATAGGCAAATATAAAGAAACTATCTCCTAAATATTCAGGTAGAAATTCTCTTACTTCGCTTGTATAATATAAAAAGTCATATTGCTTGTAAAGCTCTATATCATGTATGTCAATAAGTCCTTTAAAAAGTTCAAGTTTTTCTAAAAAATCACTCTTATCCATGATCAAGTCTTTAATAGCTCTTTTAGCATCGAGTGGTTCTATGATGAGTTCTTTTCCAAATCTTTCAATAATATTACTTAAATCTCTTCTTTGTCTAATGGTAACTTGATTAACTTTAATACAACTTTCTGGGTTTTCTTCAAAATCAAAATATATATCATCTTTTTTAATCTGACTTAAAATATCATAAACACTTTTAAAATTTTTACTATCATAAACATATGGTTTATAATAAGCTAAATAATCACTATCTTTATCAAAACGAAAAATTCTTAAAGTTATTTGCATTTTTTATCCTTGGTATTATTTTTGATTATATACATTTTAAACTTATAAAAATTTGATTATTATATAAAATTAAAAGCTTTTTGTATAAAATATTCACATGGATAAAGAAAAATTTATTATAAATGCTTTTGCAAATTCTATCAACGGAGATGATGGAGCAATCATCGATGGATATTGTTATTCTAAAGATTTATTTTGTGAGGATGTGCATTTTAAACGATCTTGGATGAGTTTAGAGCAAATTGGCGCAAAAGCTATGCTCGTTAATATTTCTGATGCAATTGCTATGAATGCTACACCAAAATACGCTCTTTTGGGGCTTTCTTTACCAAAATGTTTAGAAATGAAACAAGTTAAAGCTTTGCAAAAAGGCTTGCTAGATAGCGCAAAAGAATTTGGGGTGCAAATTATAGGCGGAGATACTATAGCAGATAGGAAAATTAATATTAGTATAACTATTATTTCTAAAGTGAATAAAAGGGCTATTTTTAGAAAAGGTTTAAAAAAGGGAGATTTGCTTGCTTTTAGTGGGAAATTAGGTGAGAGTTTAAAAGGTTTAAATATACTATTTCGCGGTGGAAAATTGCATTCTAAACATCGTTTTATAAAACCGAATTTAAGGCAGAAATTTTTTTATGATATAGCAAAAAAAGTCAGAGTGAGTATGGATATTTCAGATGGTTTAAATAAGGATCTATCGAGAATACTCTTTATAAATCAACTTGGTATAAAATTTCTTAAAAAATTAGATAAATTTAGCTTAAATAGTGCAGAAGAGTATGAAATTTTATTTGCTTTTGATAAAAAACATAAAGTATTTATACAAAATATGGCTAAAAAACATAGAATTAAACTAAATATTTTTGCAAAAACAACAACAGGAAGGTATAAATTTTATGGAAGAGAACATCATTTTTAAGCCCTTATATACTTTAAAACACAGCCCGATAAATGTGTATTTTTCAAAAAATAGTAATGATTTTGTAGTAAGAGAAAAGCCTTTGTATGAATTTAGTGGTAAAGGTGAACATCTTATTTTACATATACAAAAAAAAGATCTAAGCACCAGTGAAGCTTTGAGAATTTTAAGTGAGCAAAGCGGTGTTAAAATGAGAGATTTTGGTTATAGTGGTTTAAAAGATAAACAAGGCTTAACTTTTCAATATATTTCTATGCCTAAAAAATTTGAAGAGGGCTTAAAAAATTTTAAACATGATAAGATGAAAATTTTAGAAAGTTTTTATCATGATAATAAACTTAGAATAGGGCATTTAAAAGGAAATTCATTTTTTATAAGATTAAAAAAAGTTTCAAAAGTAGATGCTTTAAAAATAGAACAAGCTTTCAAAAATATCCAAGAACAAGGTTTTGCTAATTATTTTGGATATCAGCGTTTTGGTAAATTTCAAGATAATTTTTTACAAGGACTAGAAATTTTAAAAGGTAAAAAAATCAAAAATAAAAAAATACAAGAATTTTTAATTTCTGCCTTTCAAAGCGAACTTTTTAACAGATATTTGAGTAAAAGGGTGGAATTATCACATTTTATCAATGATTTTAGTGAAAAAGAAATAAAACAAATTTATGATTTAGATAAAGATGAAATCAAAAGTTTAAAAAATCAAAAGCAGTTTTTTAAGATTTTAAAAGGTGAAGTTTTAGGGCATTATCCTTTTGGTAAATGCTTTGTATGTGAAGATTTGTCAAGTGAAGTAGAAAGATTTAATCAAAAAGATATTAGTTCTATGGGGCTTTTAATAGGCTCTAAAGCTTATGAAACAAATGAAGGTCTAGCTAAAAAATTAGAAGATGAGATTTTTTCTTTTGCATATGAGTTTAAAGATAAAATGCAAGGTTCAAGACGCTTTATGTGGTCTTATTTGCAAGATTGTAAAAGTTATTATGATGAAGAAAAAGCTCATTTTACTTTAGAATTTTTCTTGCAAAAAGGTTCATATGCTACAGTGGTTTTAGAAGAGATTTTACACGCAGATATTTTTGATCAAACCTATAATACATAATTTTAAAAATTGATATTGAGTATCAGTTAAAATTTATCTTTTATAAATTATAATAACAATTATCATTTTTATAAAAGGAAAGCTCAATGTCAGTTTTGGTTATAGGTGCAGATGAAATTACTCCAATTAAGGCAGTTTTGACAAATTTAGGCGCAAAAAGTATAGAGCATTGGGATGCTAGAAATGAAAATAGGGTAAATAGAAAACCCATTCCACAAAATACTGAATGCATAGTCATGCTTACTAGTTTTTTAAATCACAACACCATGAAAAAAATTAAAACAGAGGCAAAAAAACGCAATATACCTTTGGTTTGTGCTAAACGCAGTGTGAGTTGTGTATATTGCGAATATTGCAAGGTTTTTGGTCTTGAACAAACTTATGAATGTACAAAAAAGGCATAATATGTTTGGTTTTAATAACAAAGAGGATTTGGTACCTAAAATATTTAGAGATTTAGAACAAGAAAATATTAATTTTATTTTTTTGAATTTGTATAATTCTTTGGTGGAAAATGATCTAAAAATACCTTATATTTATGCAAAAAAAGCTACTAGTTTAAGAAATATTTTTGAGTTAAAAATCCAAAATATGATCACAGAAAGGGTTTTGAAATTTAGTAAAATAAAACAATTTTGTCCATATTCTCATAAAATCATCAAAGCATATAAAGAAGGAAATTTAAATAAATTACAGCTTGAAGCAAAGATGCCAAAATATGCTTTAGCTAGATTAATACAAAATGTTTTTATGTCATCAAATTTTATCTTAGATCCACAGGTGGCTTTTGAGTCTTTTGTGTATGATAAAATTTGTAAAAGCAATGTAAAGGCTAGGGTAGATATTCAAGAAAATATCATTATTATCAATGATAAAATGGCTATTATGCCTTCTTTTTTTGAAGATAATAAAAAGGATATAAATTTAGCTTTGCAAATTATCAAAAAAAATGTTTTTGAAATATTTTATATTGTGTATCCAAGAAATAAAAATTTTACTCAACATAAAGAAATAAGACATAATTTATGTGAAAATAACAAAACTTTGCTAAAATTAGTTCCCTATACTATTAATAATCAAATTTTAAGGAGATGTTAAATGTCAGTAGCAGTAATTTATGGTAGCTCTATGGGAAATACCGAAGGTGCGGCAAATATGATCGCTCAAAAATTAGGAATTTCAGATGTGTTAAATATTGCAGATATTAATGCAGAAAAAATCAATTCTTATGATAAATTAATCTGCGGAACTTCTACTTGGGGAAGTGGAGATTTTCAAGATGATTGGGATAGTTTTGATTTTTCAGTTTTAAATCTTAGTGGAAAAACCGTTGCAGTTTTTGGTATGGGAGATAGTGAAAGCTACTCAGATACATATTGTAGTGCTATGGGAAAACTTGCTCAGGCTTTAAAAGCAGCAGGTGCAAATTTAGTAGGTTCAGTTTCTACAGGTGGTTATACTTTTGAATCAAGTGATGCGGTAGAAGGAGATAAATTTGTAGGGCTTGCATTAGATAATGATAACCATGAGGATTTAACCGAAAGTAGAATTGATGCTTGGTTAGAACAAATTAAACCTTCTTTTTCTTAAATCTAGATGCCAAAAAGGCATCTTTTAAAATTTCCTTTTTTTTGTTTCACTTAATATATCTTGTGCTAAAGAATCTACTTCATTTGCAATAGCATTTGTATGTATTGCTGTTTGAGAATTTTGTTGTGTAAGTTTTTCTATAGTAGCCACTGACTCATTAATTTGGCTAATATCATTAGCTTCTTCCTTTATAGCTTCACCCATATCATTTATAGACTGGG